>NZ_JAGYGN010000047.1:0-29271 GCF_019947515.1 Pseudomonas sp. A-B-19 | reverse complement strand
GACTGTGGACGCCGCAGGACTTCGCCTCAGCCCCTTGCTGAGCTGTTCAACCGCCGGATGCGGAAAACCGCACGTCCGGTGGTGTGGGAGGGGTAACGGGCGCAAGCCCGTTGCCTCCACCCAATCAAGGGATTTGTGGTGAGTTGGAAACTACAGGCTGTCTTGCAGGTGGCGACGCAACTCTTGCAGCTCCGCTTGCAGGTTTTGCAGGCGCTCCAGTGTCATCCCGCTGGCGCCGAGGATGCACTGGGGGATATTCCGGGCCTTGTCGCGCAAGGCCCGACCCTGTTCGGTGAGTTCAACAATCACCACCCGCTCGTCCTCGCGGCTGCGGGTTCGGCTGAGCAGGCCTTCGGCTTCCAGACGCTTGAGCAGCGGGGTCAACGAGCCTGGATCGGTCAGCAACCGCGTGCTGATTTCACCTACGGTCAAACCGTCCCGTTCCCACAACACCATCATCGCCAGGTATTGCGGGTAGGTCAGGCCCAGCGTTTGCAGCAAGGGTTTGTAGACCTTGGTCATCATCAGCGAAGTGGAATGCAGGGCGAAGCAGGCCTGATTGTCAAGCAGCAGGTTGTCGCAGTTGTCCGGGGTGTTGCGCTCGGTGGTCATGTCGAAGCCTTGATCTGTGATCTTAAGAATCTAGCGGGCGAATCTTTAATGCGCCAGATAAATTTGATCAGTGCTGTTGCAAATGGGTTTGCAGCAGCAGATCCCAGGGTGGAACCGGGCTGAAGCGGGTTTTCAGGTACTCCAGCAACAAGCGACTGCGGGAGTTGGGTTGTTGTTCCAGGCGCAAGGCATAGATGCCCGCGCTTTCAGGTTTCGGCAGGCCGCTTTCACAGAACAGCGGCAGCAACTCACCGCGCAACAGATACTCGCTGGCCAGCCAGGTTGGCAGGTGCGCAATACCGAGCCCCGCCAGCGCGCCGCAGACCAGAGCCTCGGCATTGTTGGCGCTCATGCGGACCCGCGCCGGCCGGTGCAGCTGCATTTGCCCATCTCGCTCGAAGCGCCAGGCGAACAGCGGGGCCAGGCCATCCCAATCGAGTCCGTCGTGTTCGATCAGTTGTGACGGGTCGGTCGGTACGCCGCGACGCCGTAAATAATCAGGGCTGGCGCAGGCGATGCGCACGATGCTCGCCAGGGGTGTGGCCACCAGTCGGGTGTCGGCCAATTGGCCGGCGCGCAGCACCAGATCGACCTTGCCGAGGTTCTGGCCCTGCATGTCGACGAAACTGTCGATCAGGTGCAGTTGCACATCGAGCCCGGGGTAGAGCATGAGGAAATCGGCAATCACCGGTGCCAGATGCCGGCGCCCGAAGGCTGCTGGCGCATCGATACGAATCAGACCTTCCGGCACGCTGCTCAGGGACACCGCCTCGGCCCGGGCCAGGCGCAACTCGGCGACGATCCGCCGTGCTCGCTCGGCAAAGGCCAATCCCGCCGGGGTGGCGCGTACTGCATGCGTGCTGCGCAGGAACAATTGACTGCCGACCGCGCTTTCCAGGCTGTCGATACGCCGTGCGACGGCCGAAGGGGTCAGCGGATGACGGCGCGAGGCGGCGGAAAAACTGCCGGTTTCCAGCACATCGAGGAACAAGGCCAGTTGATCGGTCAGTTGATTGGGGTTCATGGCAGGTATGCGCTTGTGCGAATTTGGCACAGCCATTGTGCGATGCTGTGCGTTTCCGCGCCAGAAGCAACTGCGTAGGATCAAAGGTCTGACGGCAACGGGGAAAATGCGGTGATCGAGTTCTTGATGTATCTGGCGTTCGGCGCTGCCTTGGGCACGCTCGGCGGTTTGTTTGGCATCGGCGGCGGCCTGATCGCCATTCCGCTGCTGGGCGTGCTGTTCGGGCTCGATCAGCAGATTGCCCAAGGCACCGCGCTGGTGATGGTGGTGCCGAACGTGATGCTGGCGCTGTGGCGCTATCATCAGCGCAACCGGATCGAACTGCGCCACGCGCTACCGCTGGCCATCATGGGGTTCTGCTTCGCCTGGCTCGGGTCGATCTGGGCGGTGGGCATTGACGCGCAAACCATGCGCATAGGTTTTGTCGCGTTTCTGGTCGCACTGTCGGCGTACAACCTCGTTCGCATGTTCGCTGCCAGTGCTGCGCCGGTTTCGCAGATGAACTATTCATGGCCCTGGCTGGGCGTGCTTGGCGCTGCATCCGGCACGATGGGCGGGTTGTTCGGCGTGGGTGGCGCGGTGGTGGCGACACCGGTGCTGACCAGTCTGTTCGGCACCAGCCAGGTGGTTGCGCAGGGGTTGTCGTTGGCGCTGGCCCTGCCGAGTACGGGGGTGACGCTGGTGACTTACGCCGTGCACCATCAGGTCAGTTGGGTGATCGGCTTGCCCTTGGCGGTCGGCGGGCTGATGAGCATCAGTTGGGGCGTGAAGGTTGCCCACGCATTGCCGGAGCGGTTGCTGCGCGGGCTGTTTTGCGGGTTCCTGGTGTTCTGTGCGGTGATGCTCGCCTTCAAGGTTTGAAACCTTCGACAATGTGCTCGGCCAGGCACTCGGTGATGGGTGACGGATTATGCAGGTTGCGCACGAGCATGATGCTGGCCTCGGGCAGCAGCGGCAGGTCCTCGGCCTCACCGAGGATGCGCATGTCCGCGGTAATCAGGCTTTCAAGTTGTGCGGTGATGGCCAGGCCGGCGCTCACCACGGCCATGATCGCCGACAGGCTGTCGCTGTTGTACGCCACCCGGTAATCGCGCCCGCGGGCATCCAGGGCATTGCAGGCCCACAGACGGCAGAAGCAATCACTGTTGAACATCGCCAGCGGCAACGGCGTCTGTTCATGGGCGCTGTAGCATTGCGCTTCGGCCCAGACAAAACGTTCCTTGCGCAACAGTTGGCCGATTTCGCTGCCCGGTTCGCGGGTCACGATGGACAGGTCCAGGTCCTGGCGCATCAGCAGTTGTTTGGATGATTCGCAGTGCACTTCGATCTGAATCAGCGGGTAGGACTGGGCAAATCGGCGCAGAACTCCCGGGAGGAACCGCATCACATAATCGTCCGGCGTGCCGATGCGCACAGTGCCGACCATGTCGGGTTCGCGCAGGGTGTTGAACACTTCGCTATGCAGCTTGAGGATCCGTCGCGCATAGCCGAGCAACACCTGGCCTTCGGCCGTCAGTCGCACCTGCCGCCCGTCGCGCTGGAACAACTGGCGCTGCAGCACATCTTCCTCCAGTCGTTTCATCTGCATGCTGACGGCTGACTGGGTACGGTTGACCATTTCACCGGCGCGGGTAAAGCCGCCCTGATCGGCGATGGCGACGAAGGTACGCAACACTTCGGTATCGATACTCGGGTAGGCAGACATCCATCAATCTCCGAGATATGTGACATCAGAAACATTCGTTGGATTGATCTTAGACCCGGCGCGAGACTGGAGCCATCCAAACGGAGGGCAACAAGATGAAAGGTCAACATGAGTTTCACGGTGCAGAAAAGCACTCGATTCACGTGATATCCGATCTGCTGCACAAGGTCAGCCGCTGGTACGAACTGCATCGCGAGCGCGAAATGCTGGCGAGCTTGAGCGACGAAGCACTCAAGGACATCGGCATGAGCCGTGCGGATGTGGAGAACGAGTCGATCAAACCGTTCTGGAATGATCCGATGCATAAATGATCCGATCAATAAATGATGAGTGCCACGCTACACAAACCCCTTACCGGTGAGGTAGGTTGCGAGCAGACAAGGAGACGCCCATGCCCGCAACATTGTCCTTTACTCTCAAACAGGCTCGGCGTCTGGCGCTGGCCGCCCAAGGGTTCAATGGGCGGCAGCCGCCAGCGGCGATCAAGGCTGCTGCGCTCAATCGCCTGATCGAACGGCTGGGCATTTTGCAGATCGACTCGGTCAATGCGTTGGTGCGTTCGCACTACCTTCCGCTGTTTTCCCGCCTCGGCAACTATTCTTCCGGTTTACTCGACCAGGCTGCCTGGAGTCAGGGCCGGCGCCGTACGCTGTTCGAGTACTGGGGCCATGAAGCCTCGTTATTGCCACTTTCCATGTACCCGTTGCTGCGTTGGCGCATGCAGCGTGCGAGCCGTGGCGAAGACATTTATCAGCAGCTGGCGCGTTTTGGTCGCGAACAACAAGACACCATTCGCCGGGTGCTGGCGTCGGTTGAGCAGCAGGGGGCGTTGGGCGCCGGGAGCCTGTCGACCCGTCAGGAGCGGGCCGGTCCCTGGTGGGACTGGAGCGCGGAAAAGCATGCGCTGGAATGGTTGTTCGCGGCCGGTGAAGTGACCGTTGCCGGACGGCGCGGCTTCGAAAGGCTCTACGATCTGCCGGAGCGGGTGATTCCCTCGGCGGTGCTTGCACAACCCATTCTGGGCGAAGACGAAGCCCAGCGCGGCCTGTTGCGGCATGCGGCAACGGCCTTGGGTGTCGGTACGGAGAAGGACTTGCGCGACTATTTCCGCTTGAACCCTGCGGACAGTCGCCCACGTTTGGCCGAGTTGGTCGAGGCCGGTGAATTGCTGACCTGTGAAGTCGAGGGCTGGCGGCAACCGGCCTATTGTCTGCCCGAGCCAAAAGTGCCGCGCAAAGTCGCGGCCAGTGCATTGCTCTCACCGTTCGATTCGCTGGTCTGGGAGCGCAACCGGACTGAGCGGCTGTTTGATTTTCGTTATCGGCTGGAGATCTACACGCCACAGGACAAGCGCGTTTATGGCTATTACGTCCTGCCGTTTTTGCACAACGAACGGATTGCCGCACGGGTGGACCTGCGCGCGGAACGGGTGGCGAGCTGTTTGGCAGTGCATGCGGTGCATGAAGAGGAGGTGGGGCTGGACGAGGAGGGGATGCTGGCGTTGGCGGTCAATCTGCGGCAGATGGCGGATTGGCTGGGGCTGGCGCAGGTTCAGTTGAATTGCCCGCGGGCGAGTGCGGCAAGGTTGAGGGTGGCATTCACACAAGTAGGCGGTGACTGAGCTGGCCTCTTCGCGGGCAAGCCCGCTCCTACAAGATTCGTGCCGATCACGGATTTTGTGTACGGCGCGAATCCTGTAGGAGCGGGCTTGCCCGCGAAGGGGGAGTGTCAGGCAACAAAGAGGTTACTGACTCACCGCCGAACCTGCTTCAGAGTCTCGGCAATCAAAAACGCCAGCTCCAGCGACTGATCTGCATTCATCCGCGGGTCGCAATGGGTGTGGTAGCGATCCGATAAACCATCCTCGGTAATCGGCCGCGCACCACCGATGCATTCGGTGACGTTTTGCCCGGTCATTTCGATATGGATACCGCCGGCATAACTGCCTTCGGCTTCGTGCACCTGGAAGAACTGCTTCACCTCGCCAAGGATCTGCGCGAAGTCGCGGGTCTTGTAGCCGCTGCTGGCCTTGATCGTATTGCCGTGCATCGGGTCGCAACTCCACAGCACCTGCTTGCCTTCACGCTGGACGGCGCGGATCAGCTGCGGCAAGTGGTCGCCGACCTTGTTCGCGCCCATCCGCGCGATCAGGTTCAGGCGACCCGGGTCGTTGTCCGGGTTGAGTACGTCGATCAAGCGAATCAGGTCGTCGGGGTTCATGCTCGGGCCGACCTTGACCCCGATCGGGTTGTTCACCCCGCGCAGGAATTCGACGTGGGCGCCGTCAAGCTGGCGCGTACGGTCGCCGATCCACAGCATGTGGGCCGAGCAGTCGTAGTAATCGTTGGTCAGGCTGTCGCGACGCACGAAGGCTTCTTCGTAGTTCAGCAGCAGCGCTTCGTGGGCGGTGAAGAAGCTGGTTTCGCGCAGCTGCGGCGAACTGTCCATGCCGCAGGCGCGCATGAACGCCAGGGTTTCATCAATGCGGTCGGCCAGGTGGCTGTACTTTTCCGCCAGTGCCGAGTTGGCAATGAAGTCCAGGTTCCATTTGTGCACCTGATGCAGATCGGCAAAACCGCCCTGGGCGAATGCGCGCAACAGATTCAAGGTGGCCGTGGACTGGTGATAGGACTGCAACAGGCGCTCCGGGTCCGGCACGCGGCTTTTTTCGTCGAAACCGATGCCGTTGACTATGTCGCCACGGTAGGCGGGCAGGGTCACGCCGTCGATGGTTTCGTCGTTGGCCGAGCGGGGCTTGGCGAACTGACCGGCCATGCGTCCGACCTTGACCACCGGGCAGCCGGCGGCAAAAGTCATCACGATCGCCATCTGCAACAACACCTTGAAGGTGTCGCGGATTTTCGCCGCGGAGAATTCGGCGAAGCTTTCGGCGCAGTCGCCACCCTGCAACAGAAACGCGCGGCCCTGGGTGACTTCGGCAAACTGACGGCGCAACTCCCGGGCTTCACCGGCAAACACCAGTGGGGGATAGCTGGCCAGAGTCTGTTCGACCTGCTGCAAGTGCGCGGCGTCGGGGTATCGGGGTTGTTGCTGGATCGGCAGGGCGCGCCAGCTGTCAGGGCTCCAGGGTTGGCTCATCACGGTCTCTAGTGTTTTCGCTCGGACCTCCATGTTATCAGCAAATTAGTGCGTGACCTGTTCCCGTCGCTTCGCCGACAATCTCGCCTTTGCCGCTCTCTATTCGCGGTGTTATTGCGTTACCGGCCCCGGTGACGATCAGGAGATGAAATGACTGAGGAGCGCGTCGAGCATCTGCTCGCCGAGGTACAGGACGAGTTCGGCGTGATTCGTGTGCTGGAAGTGGCCGATTACCGTTTTCTCGAGTTCGGTGATGCCATCGAGCAAAGCTGCGTATTCACGGCCGATCCGAGCTGGCTCGAGTACGACTACACCCGGGCGATGCTGATCGGCGCGTTGTGCCACGAGCAACCGGAAAGTGCGCTGTTTCTCGGTCTCGGCGCCGGTACGCTGACTCAGGCCTGCCTCAAGTTCCTGCCGCTGGAAGATGTCGAGGCCATCGAGCTGCGCCCGGACGTACCGCGTCTGGCCATTGAATACCTGGGGCTGGACGACGATCCGCGCCTGTACATTCGCGTTGGCGATGCCCTGGAACTGCTCGACACGGCTGAGTCGGCCGACCTGATTTTCGTCGACCTTTATACCGATGTCGGTCCGGGTGTCGGGCATCTGGCCTGGAGCTTTCTGGAAAACTGCCAGAAGCGATTGAATCCGGGTGGCTGGCTGATCATCAATCAATGGGCTACCGACGACGGCAAACCCTTGGGCGCCGCCTTGTTGCGCGGTTTGTACCACCGACATTACTGGGAGCTGCCGGTGAAGGAGGGCAACGTGATTCTGATCGTGCCGTCGGAGCTGGATCAGGAACTGGACATGGACGGCCTGATCGCCCGCGCCGAAGCGCTGGGGCCACGGTTGGGGTATTCGCTGGATTCGTTGATCAAGTGCATTCGTCCGGCGACCTGATCAATTGATTGTCTGGACGGGCCCCTTCGCGGGCAAGCCCGCTCCTACAGGTTTTGCGCAAATCCCTGTAGGAGCGGGCTTGCCCGCGAAGGGGCCTTCAAAGCCACTGCAAAAGCTAAATCCCTTTGAAGACTCCAGGCCGCCGCTCCACCATCGACCGCACACCTTCTTTTACATCCTCGCTGGCCATTAACTTCTTGACCAGCAGCGGCAACGCCTGTGCCGCCGCGATTTCCCCTTCATACCGGGCCTGTCGCGCAGACATCAGCGTCGCTTGCACCCCAAGCGGTGCCTGGCGTGCGATCCGTTCGGCCAGTTCGATCGCCCGGGGCAGCAAGTCTTCACTGGCCATGACTTCCTGCACCAATCCCAGGTGCAAGGCATCACGGGCGTCGAATTCATCACCGGTCAATAACCAGCGCATGGCATTGCCCCAGCCGGAGACCTGCTGCAGACGCAGGGTGGCGCCGCCGAACGGGAAGAGCCCGCGTTGCACTTCCATCTGCGCGAACCGGGTGTTGCTGGCACACAGGTTGATGTCGGCGGCCAGCATCAATTCGATGCCGATGGTCAGGCAGTAGCCCTGAGCGGCGACGATCACCGGTTTGCTGACCCTGGGGCCGACGAACACCCCCCACGGATCACAGCCGCCAGCGGGTACCTGCCAGCCTTCTGCGAGTGTGACACTGGCATTGATCAGGTCGAGGCCGGCGGTAAAGTGCTCGCCATGAGCGAACACCACCGCCACGCGTGCCTCGTTGTCGGCCTCGAATTCGCCATAGGCCAGGCTCAATGCGTTGAGCAGGTCGAGATCGAAGGCGTTGCGCTTGGCCACCCGATCCAGACCGATCAGGAACACGTGGCCATGCCGTTCGCGGCTGACTCGACTGGAGCTGGGCTGATTCATGGAGCGATCCTCGGGGTGGGAAGGGCGTGCGGGGACCTGCGGTCTGCACGGCATAGGGTGAACCGTTTTAGCGCCATCACCCGCAAGGCCGGGCCTTTGAAAAGTAGACGGCTGACCGATTATTCGCAAAGCCTGTGACACAACGGCGTATCCGGTGGATTTCCGATAAAAAAATCTCCCTTTTTGGGCAAATTCCGGTATAGTGCGCGCCGGCCTTTAGCCGGGCCGCGTTTAGGTAGAGCAATTCCCCGAAGTCAGCTTCGGCTGCACGTCCGTACTGCGGACTCTCCCTTGACGATTCTTTTCATTCATTCGTTTTCGCAAATCCCCGCCGACAAAGCTGCCAGGGCGACTCTTGAGTCTCAACACGGCACGCGCAGCTTTGGAGCATGGGTCTTTGCGGATGCACTTAGAGGCAGACCCATGACCCAGGAAACCGGCGGCTTCGCCGCTTTTAATCTTAATCCGAATATTCTTGCAGCCGTCACCGCGACTGGCTACGAAGAACCATCGGCTATTCAGCAGCAATCGATCCCGATCATCATGGCCGGTCACGACATGATTGGTCAGGCGCAAACCGGTACGGGTAAAACCGCTGCGTTCGCCCTGCCGATCCTGCATCGCATCGATCCTGCAAAGCGCGAACCGCAAGCCCTGATCCTGGCCCCAACTCGTGAGTTGGCGCTACAAGTTGCAACCGCTTTCGAAACCTACGCCAAGCAAATGCCGGGTGTAACTGTTGTGGCTGTCTACGGCGGCGCGCCGATGGGCCCACAGCTGAAAGCAATCCGTAATGGCGCACAGATCGTTGTCGCCACTCCGGGCCGTCTGTGCGACCACCTGCGTCGCGACGAAAAAGTACTGGCGACCGTGAACCACCTGGTTCTCGACGAAGCCGACGAAATGCTCAAGCTGGGTTTCATGGACGACCTGGAAGTTATCTTCAAGGCTCTGCCTGCAACCCGTCAGACCGTATTGTTCTCGGCTACCTTGCCGCAGTCGATCCGTGCCATTGCCGAACGCCACCTGCGCGATCCGCAACACGTGAAGATCCAGACCAAGACCCAGACCGTTACCGCGATCGAGCAGGCTCACCTGCTGGTTCACGCTGACCAGAAGACTTCGGCCGTTCTCAGCTTGCTGGAAGTGGAAGATTTCGACGCCCTGATCATGTTCGTGCGCACCAAGCAAGCGACCCTGGATCTGGCCAGTGCCCTGGAAGCCAAAGGCTACAAAGCCGCTGCGCTGAACGGTGACATCGCCCAGAACCAGCGCGAGCGCGTGATCGACTCCCTCAAGGATGGTCGTCTGGACATCGTTGTGGCGACCGACGTCGCTGCTCGTGGCCTGGACGTTCCGCGCATCACTCACGTGTTCAACGTTGACATGCCGTACGATCCGGAATCCTACGTTCACCGTATCGGCCGTACCGGCCGTGCCGGTCGCGAAGGTCGTGCACTGCTGCTGGTGACTCCGCGTGAGCGCCGCATGCTGCAAGTGATCGAGCGTGTAACCGGTCAAAAGGTTGCTGAAGTTCGCCTGCCGGATGCTCAAGCCGTTCTGGATGCGCGCATCAAGAAACTGACCAACAGCCTGTCGCCGCTGGTGGCCGAAGCCGAATCGACTCACGGTGATCTGCTCGATCGCCTGACTGCCGACATCGGTTGCAGCCCGCGTGCCTTGGCCGCAGCCCTGCTGCGCAAGGCTACCAACGGTCAAGCGCTGAACCTGGCCGCTATCGAGAAAGAGCGTCCACTGGTGCCGAACAACGCACCGCGTGGCGATCGTCCAGAGCGTTCCGGTGATCGTCCTGAGCGTGGTGACCGCGAGCGTCGTGCTCCGATGCCACTGGGCGAAGGCCGTGCACGTTGCCGTACCGCGCTGGGCGCGCGTGACGGTATCGCCGCCAAGAACCTGCTGGGCGCCATCCTCAACGAAGGTGGTCTGGCACGTGAAGCGATCGGTCGCATCCAGGTGCGTGACAGCTTCAGCCTCGTCGAGCTGCCGGAAGATGGTCTTGAGAAGTTGCTGACCAAGCTGAAGGACACTCGCGTTGCCGGCAAGCAGTTGAAGCTGCGTCGCTACCGCGAAGATTGATCCGCTCTCGGGCTGATTGATCGAACATGAAAAATCCCCGACTGGTTCGGGGATTTTTTATGCCTGTAAAAAAGATCGCAGCCTTATTGGCTAGCCGAATCGGTAGATGTCCATGCCCAATGTCCCCATGGTGAACCCTTGGTGGGCAACGCTGAACGGTCCTCCTGCAGCGCGGGCAAAGTACAGCGGCAACAAGTGTTCGTCGCTGGGATGGCTGCGCTCGGCATTCGGTGCCTGCGCACGATAGTCGTGCAGCGCGGCTTCATCGTTCGCGGCGAGTTTCTCGATCATCCAGTCACGAAACGCCTGGGCCCAGGGCTCAACGCTTTCGGGACCGGCGTGCCAGTCCAGTTCCCGCAGGTTGTGAGTGATGCTGCCGGAGCCGATCAGCAGGACGCCTTGCTCACGCAGGCTGGCCAGCGCGTGGCCAACACGGGTCTGCAGGGCGGGGCCGCCACGGGTGGGTAGCGAAACCTGGACAATCGGGATGTCTGCCTGCGGGTACATCAGCGATAAAGGCACCCAGACGCCATGGTCGAAAGGCCGACTGCCGTCGATACGGACAGCAAAGCCAGCGGTTTTCAATAACCCGGCAACCTCTGCGGCGAGTCGCGGGTCGCCGGGAGCCGGGTACTGGACTTCGAACAGGGCTTTGGGGAAACCACCGAAATCATGCCAGGTTTCCGGTTGTGGATTGCCGCTGACCAGCAGTTCATGGCTTTCCCAGTGCGCGGAAACAATCACGATGGCCTTGGGCTTCGGTATTTCGGCGGCCAGGCGGGCGAGCGCCGGCCCGCTGGCGCCGGGTTCCAGAGCGAGCATGGGGGAGCCGTGGGATATGTACAGGCTGGGGAACATGAATGAGCTCCTGAGAGTTAAGATGCAACATCTTCAGTCAGATCATTAATCTAAATCTAATATAAGTTTTAGGGTGTTTTGATCGAATTTTCGGGGTTATTTATGCAGCCGGAGTTTTGGCACAAGAAGTGGGCGTCGAATCAGATCGGCTTTCACCTGCCGCAAGTGAACCCTCATCTGAAGCGGTTCTGGCCAGCGTTAAGCCTGGAAGAGGGCGCGCGCGTGTTGGTGCCGTTATGTGGGAAAAGCCTGGATTTGCTATGGCTCGCCCATCAAGGCCATGAGGTCTTGGGAGTCGAATTGTCGGAAAAAGCCGTCGAGGAGTTTTTCGGCGAGCATGGCTTTGATCCGGCCATCAGCGAGCAGGGGCCGTTCAAGGTTTATCGGGCGGGATCCATTGAGCTGTGGTGCGGCGATTTCTTCGAGCTCACGGCAGGCGATGTGGCCGATTGCTCCGCGCTTTATGATCGCGCAGCGTTGATCGCATTGCCGGCGCAAATGCGAGAGCGCTATGCCGCCCATTTGAAGCGGATTCTACCGAGGGAATCCCTTGGCTTGCTGATTACCCTGGACTATGACCAGGCGCAAATGCCCGGCCCGCCGTTTGCCGTACTCGATGAAGAGGTGCAGCGATTGTTCGGGGACTCGTGGGCGCTGAAGATCCTGGAAGATCAGGATGTGCTGAGTGAGGGCGGGAAGTTTCTGGAGGCAGGTGTCACGCGGCTGGAGGAGCGGGTGTATCGGGTTTCCAGCCGGTAGAGATGTATTGTTTTTGCTGGCCTCATCGCGAGCAAGCTCGCTCCCACAAGGGGCCTGCGTCGTTCACGGAACCCCTGTGGGAGCGAGCTTGCTCGCGATGAGGTCCTCAAGGCACCCCAATAATCAAGCAAAAATGAAAAGGCCCGCATCGCTGCGGGCCTTTTCATTTTTGCTGTGAGGTCTCTTAGCCCCGACGACGAGCCAGAGCGTCGATACGCTCTTCCAGCGGCGGGTGGCTCATGAACATGCGAGCGAACCCTTGCTTGATGCCACCGTTGATGCCAAAGGCGTTCAGGGTGTCGGGCATGTGCACCGGCAGCCCTTGCTCCGCCCGCAGGCGTTGCAAGGCGCCAATCATCGCGGCGGTGCCGGCCAGGTTTGCACCGGCTTCATCGGCACGGAATTCACGCTTGCGCGAGAACCACATGACGATGGCGCTGGCCAGGATACCCAGGACCAGTTCGGCGAAGATGGTCGCCACGTAGTAGGCAATGCCCTGGCCTTCTTCGTTCTTGAAGATCACCTTGTCGACGAAATTGCCGATGATCCGTGCGAAGAACATCACGAAGGTGTTCACCACGCCCTGGATCAACGCCAGGGTAACCATGTCGCCATTGGCCACGTGACCGATTTCGTGGGCCAGGACGGCTTTCACTTCATCCGGCGAGAAGCGCTCGAGCAAACCCTGGCTGACCGCGACCAATGCGTCGTTCTTGTTCCAGCCGGTGGCGAAGGCGTTCGCCTCGTAGGCCGGGAAGATACCGACTTCGGGCATCTTGATCCCGGCTTCGCGGGACAGTTGCTCGACGGTTTGCAGCAGCCATTGTTCGTGACGGGTGCGTGGCTGGGTGATGATCTGGGTGCTGGTGCTCATCTTCGCCATCCACTTGGAGATGAACAGCGAGAACAAGGAACCTGCGAAACCAAAGACCGCACAGAAAATCAGCAGCTGATTGAGGTTGAGGTCAACCCCATTGGCCGCCATGAACCCGTTGAAGCCGAAAAGGCTCAGGGTGATGCTGGCAATCAGCACGACCGCCAGGTTAGTGGCCAAGAACAGCAGGATGCGCATCATGGTTGTAGAAATCTCCTCATGCTAAAGATGTAGCGTACTGCGGGGTATATAAGGTGCTGCATCGGGGTATTCAACCGGGTGACTATTTCAAACTGTGTCCTACGGCAACAGTCTAGCTGCTTGCAGGGCATTTCCGACAAGTCTGCGGGAAGTGTTTGTCAGTCAATTCGTGTCGAAGGCCCCGCCTTTGTTGGGCGCGAGCAGGTAAGGCGCTGTCCGGCAGTGACAAAGCGACTGCCAGTGGCGCAATGCAAACAAATGTTGCCGGATGAATCACCGTGCGACCTGCGGGAAGGCTGCACGGTGACGGATCGCTTACTGGCGGTAGGACTTGAGGAAGCCGCCGATGCGTCCGATGGCCATTTCCAGCTCATCGACACGGGGCAGGGTCACGACGCGGAAGTGGTCCGGCCATGGCCAGTTGAATGCGGTGCCTTGAACGATCAGCAGCTTTTCGGAAAGCAGCAGGTCGAGGACGAACTTTTCGTCGTTATGGATCGGGCAGACCTTGGGGTCGATCCGCGGGAACGCATATAGCGCGCCCATCGGCTTGACGCAGCTCACGCCCGGAATGTCGTTGAGCAACTCCCAGGTGCGATTGCGTTGCTCCAGCAAACGGCCCTGGGGCAGCACCAGGTCATTGATACTCTGATAGCCACCCAGGGCGGTCTGGATCGCATGCTGGCTCGGCACGTTGGCGCACAGGCGCATGTTCGCCAGCATGTCGATGCCTTCGATGTAGCTCTGGGCGTGGTGCTTCGGACCGGAAATGACGATCCAGCCGGAACGGAAACCGGCCACGCGATAGGACTTGGAAAGGCCGTTGAAGGTCATGCACAGCAGGTCCGGCGCCAGGGAGGCGGTGCAGATGTGCACGGCATCGTCGTAGAGGATCTTGTCGTAGATCTCGTCGGAGAACACCACCAGATTGTGCTGGCGGGCCAGTTCCAGCATGCCCAGCAGCACTTCCTTCGAATACACCGCGCCGGTCGGGTTGTTCGGGTTGATGATTACCAGGGCCTTGGTGTTCGGGGTGATCTTGGCCTTGATATCGGCCAGGTCCGGCCACCAGTTGGCTTGCTCGTCGCACAGGTAATGCACCGGACTGCCGCCGGACAGGCTCACGGCTGCGGTCCACAGCGGATAGTCCGGCGCCGGCACCAGCACTTCGTCGCCGTTGTTGAGCAGGGCCTGCATCGCCATCACGATCAGTTCGGAAACGCCGTTGCCCAGGTAAATGTCTTCAATGCCGACGCCTTCCACCTGCTTTTGCTGGTAGTACTGCATCACGGCCTTGCGCGCACTGAACAGACCCTTGGAGTCGCTATAGCCTTGGGCGGTCGGCAGGTTGCGGATCACGTCCTGGAGGATTTCATCCGGTGCTTCGAAACCAAAAGGTGCCGGGTTGCCGATGTTCAGCTTGAGGATGCGATGACCTTCCTCTTCCAGGCGCTTGGCGTGCTTGAGCACCGGGCCGCGAATGTCGTAGCAGACGTTGGCGAGCTTGTTCGATTTGCTGACCTGCATGGCGATGTGTTCCCGAAAATGAACGATCCAGACGGCGTTTGGACAACCGTGCTGGGAATCCTGCGTATTCACACAGGCCTGACGCCTTGAGATGCAGCACCCATATTTCCGTTTGAATGCGCGTGGACTGGCTGCCAGACTGGCGTTTGACGAGGCGCAATCATACGTGCCGCCCGATCCGTGGAAAAGGTACAGATCGGGCTTTTTCAGCCGCTGAGGTGTGATGATGGAAAAGTTGGAAAAAACCCTGGAAGAATGGAGAGCGATGCTCGATCCAGAGCAGTACAACGTGTGCCGCCTCAAAGGCACCGAACGACCGTTTTCCGGCAAATACAACGCCACCAGGACCGACGGTATCTACCACTGCATCTGCTGCAAAGAGCCACTGTTCGACTCCACGACCAAGTTCGATTCCGGCTGCGGCTGGCCGAGCTTCTATGCGCCGATTGGCGACAGCGCCATGACCGAAATCCGTGATGTCAGCCACGGCATGATCCGCACCGAAGTGGTCTGCGCCAAATGCGACGCGCACCTGGGGCATGTATTCCCTGACGGTCCGCCGCCGACCGGTCTGCGCTATTGCATCAACTCGGTGTGCCTGGACCTGGTACCCCGCTCGTAATGCGAGCCCCGTAGGAGCTGGCTTGCCAGCGAAGAGGCCCTCAAGTACGGCGATGTATTAAAGGGAAAGGGCCCCTTCGCTGGCAAGCCAGCTCCTACAGGAAATCTGTATGAGGGGAGATCGATTAATTAAATTGCACACAATTCAATTGCTCGCTATTTTGTTATTTCTTCCATTCACTCGGACCCTCAAACATGAGCGACAACCTGCTGAGCATCCCTTGCACCACCATCAAGGGTGAGCAAAAGACCCTGGCGGATTTCGCCGGCAAGGCCGTGCTGGTGGTCAACACAGCCAGCAAATGCGGTTTCACTCCGCAGTACAAAGGCCTGGAAGAGCTGTGGCAGACCTACAAGGACCAGGGCCTGGTGGTGCTCGGTTTTCCCTGCAACCAGTTCGGCAAGCAAGAGCCGGGCAACGAAGGGGCGATCTCTGAATTCTGTGAGCTGAACTTCGGTGTCAGCTTCCCGTTGTTCAAAAAGATCGACGTAAACGGTGCCGACGCCCATCCGCTGTTCGTGCAATTGAAAAAGCGCGCACCGGGTGTGCTGGGTTCCCAGGGCATCAAGTGGAACTTCACCAAGTTCCTGATCGGCAAGGACGGGCAATTGGTCAAGCGCTTCGCTCCGGCGACCAAGCCGCAGGACCTGACCCGCGAGATCGAAGCCCTGCTCAAATGAATACCTTGTCAGTCGATTCCCTGAAGCTCGACAGCCAACTGTGTTTCAAGCTGTACGCGGCTTCTCGGGCGGTCATTCGCGCCTACAAGCCAATGCTCGATCAGTTGGGCCTGACTTACCCTCAGTACCTGGCGATGCTGGTGCTGTGGGAGTGGCAGCAAGCGCCCCCGGAGCAGCCGACCGTCAAGGCGCTGGGCGAGCGTCTGGCCCTGGATTCCGGCACGCTGACGCCGTTACTCAAGCGCCTCGAACAACTGCAACTGGTGCAGCGTCAGCGTTCGGCGCGCGATGAGCGTGAAGTGCATCTGAGCCTGTCGCCAGCCGGCAAGGCCCTGCGCGATCAGGTCGGGCCACTCAAGGCCCGCCTGTTGTGCGACAGCGGGGTCGATCTGAACCGTCTCAACGATTTGCGCGATGGCCTCGATCATTTGTTGGGACAGATCAAGGCGCTGTCGTAGCGGGAATCCACAAGTCCAGCAGGGTGGCCAGTTCTTCGCGCCGGAAGGGTTTGGCCAGGTAGTCACTCATGCCCGCGGCACGACAGCGTTCGCGCTCTTCCGACATGGCGTTGGCCGTCAGGGCGACGATGGGCAGTTGGGGCCAGCGGCCGCTGCGGCGGATTTGCCGGCTGGCCTCATAGCCGTCCATCACCGGCATGTTGCAGTCCATCAGCACCAGATCGAACTCCCGTTGTTCGAGTTGATCCAGTGCTTCGCCACCATGGGCCGCGGTGGTCACCTCGCAGCCGAGTTTGCCGAGCATGCCCTTGGCCACCAGTTGGTTGACCGGGTTATCTTCCACCAGCAGCACGCGCCCGCGGCGCTGTGGGCTTTGGGCGTCGAGTGGGACATTGTTGATCGGCTGGGTTTGCGGTTGCAGGATTCGCCGCAACAACTGTTGCAGCGTATTGCGTGCCAGGGGGCGGGCCTGCTGTTGCAAGGGGGCGAGGGCGTTGACCTCTCCGCTGGGCATGAAATTGCCATAAGCGGTAACCAGCAGGATCGGCGCGCTGAGGGTGGGGCGCAAATTGAACAGGCACTCGGGGCAATCGGTGATGAGCACATCGGCCGTCACGCCAAGCAGTGGGTCATCCATGGAGCGCCGTTCGTAGTCCAGTCCCCAGCCAGGCAACAGGCTGTTGAGCAGTTCGCCCAGCCCACTGCTGGCGGCCGTGATGGCGATGACCTTGCCCTTGAGCGAAACAGCAGGCATTGCACGGGTATGGCTGGGCAATGGCAAGTCCGCACAGAACTGGCTGCCAAAACCTGGTTCGGAGTTGATCGTCAGGCGCCCTTGCATGGCTTCGCAAAGGTTGTAGGTCAGCGCCAGGCCCAGCCCGGTGCCGCCAAATTGGCGGGTAATACCGGCACCGGCCTGAGTGAAAGGCTGGAAAATTTTCACCTGGGCATCCTGTGGGATGCCGATGCCGGTGTCACACACTTCGATTCTGACGCCGTCCCCGAACGTCGACAGGCGCACGTCGACACGCCCGAAACGGGTGAACTTGAGGGCATTGGACAGTAGATTACTGACGATCTGCCGCACCCGGGTCGGGTCGCCGAGCACGAGTGTCGGGAAATGCGGATCGATCAGGCAGGTCAGCTCGACGCTGGGGGCGGCGTTCTGCGATAACAGGTTGGCAGTGTCTTCGATCAGCGAGCCGAGGTCGAAGGGGATGTGTTCGAGTTCGAGTTGGCCGGCATCGAACTTAGACAAGTCGAGAATATCGTTGAGCAATTCCACCAGCACTTTGCCCGAGTCATGGGCGATGGACAGCTGTTGCTGTTGTTCGGCAGTCAGCGGCCCGTCGAGGGACAGCGCGATCATCCCGAGCAAGCCATTGAGGGGCGTGCGGATTTCATGGCTCATGTTGGCCAGAAATACCGAGCGGGCCTCGGCCATGTCCAGTGCTGTGCTGCGAGCGGCGTCCAGTTCCAGGTTGGATTGGCTCAGCCGGGCATTGATCGCGTTGAGTTCGGCAGTGCGGGCCGAGACGATATTTTCCAGTTGGCCGAGATACTCGGTCAGGCGGTTTTCCGCATTGCGCCGCTGCTGGATTTCAGTGGCGATGTTATTGAATTGCTGGTTGGCAACCTTGACCAACACGCCGATCTCATCGTCGGCGTGCCCGACAGGACATTCCAGTGAGGTCGACTCGGTACTGCTTGGGTCGCGGCCGCTGAGCTCACGGATGACCCGCACCAGGGGTTTGGTCAGCATTACATAAAACAGCGCCAGCAAGATGCCGGACAGCAGCAGGCTGCGGGCGAAGCCGTTGAGCAGGGTCACTTCTGCCCGGCGCAGGAATCGGTTGCCGAAGGCGTAAGTGTCGACGTTCAGCCGCAGTGTACCCAGGGATTCGTTGGGTAGATGATCCAGGTAAAGACGGTCTTCGAACTGTCGGTTGGCGCCGAACAGGAAGTCACTGAGCATCCGGTAGCCGTTTTCCACACCGGGTCGCTTGACGTTGGCCAGCACGGTGCCGTTGTTGTCGGTCAGTTTCACGCTAGTGATCGCTGGCGAGCGCAGCAGGCCCAGGGTCAGTTCCTTGGCGAGTTCGGCGTCGATGTTGTAGGCAATTCGCGAGGCCGGGTTGTGGCTGATTTCCAGTAATGAAAGGATTTCACGATTGATGGAAGCATCTTCACTGGCATAATCGATGCCTATTTGCAGCAGGCTGAGCAGCGTGCCCAGAATGAAACCGACCAGTACGGTAAGCCGGGCTTGCTTGAACGACAGCCGGTTGGTGAATTTGATGTCCATGAGGGGGGGAACCACTTCCGTTTCCTTTCGCTGCTCAAGCATAGTCGATCATGCCTGCCTATTGATGTTCTCGTGAGGCCTGTACCGCGGGGGCAGCCACTTGTGTGACGCTGTGTTTCGTCGCTGTATCACCATCATTACTGTGAACGTGCCCGAGGAGAAGTCGTGGATTCCCGATTGAATGCTTTTCTTGAACGCGCCGATGCCGTTCTGGCCCGTATCGAGCCGTTGCTGCCGGCACCGCGGTCAGCCATCGACTGGACGCAATGCCTGGCCGCGCGCTGGCATCGTGAGTCGCGCGGCGGTTATCTGATGCCGCTTCAGGTCAGCCTCGACACGCGTTTGTCGGACCTGATCGGCGTCGACCGGCAAGTCGAGCAGCTTGGGCGCAATACCCAACAGTTCCTCGACGGCATGCCGGCCAACCACGCCTTGCTCTGGGGCTCGCGCGGCACCGGTAAGTCGTCGCTGGTGCGCGCCCTGTTGGCCGAACACGCACAGGCCGGTTTGCGCTTGATCGAGATTGAACGTGATCACCTGGCAGACCTGCCGCGAGTGGTCGAACAGATCGCCAAACTGCCCCAGCGTTTCGTGCTGTTTTGCGATGATCTCTCGTTCGAGTCGGGCGAGGGTGATTACCGGGTGCTCAAGAGCGTCCTCGATGGCTCGCTGGAACAGGCGCCGGACAACGTTTTGCTGTACGCCACGTCCAACCGCCGCCACCTGGTGCCGGAAAAGGAAAGCGACAACGAAAACTGGAAACGGGTCGACGGCGAACTGCATCCAAGCGAAGCGGTGGAAGACAAGATCGCGCTGTCGGACCGCTTCGGTTTGTGGTTGTCGTTCTATCCGTTTACCCAGGAACACTTCCTCGACGTTGTCGAGCACTGGATCGGCCAGTTGGCCGGCAAGGCCGGACTGGTGTGGCAGCGCAGCGAAGAGCTGGACGTTCTGGCAGTCCGTTGGGCCACAGGCAGAGGCAATCGCAATGGACGTTGCGCTTATCAATTTGCCCGTTACTGGGTCGGGCTGAAACTGTTGGAGCACAAGGCATGATCGATTTACAAAAGAGCGGCCAGGGCCTCGAAGGTTACGGCATGCTGCATGCGCAACTGGAGTCCTTGCTGGCGGACGAGCGGGATTTCATCGCCAATGCCGCGCAGTTCTCGGCGTTTCTGTTCAACCAGCTCGATGACTTGAACTGGGCCGGTTTCTACCTCAACCGTAATGAAGAACTGGTGCTGGGGCCGTTTCAGGGGCAGATCGCTTGCGTGCGGATTCCGTTCGGTCGCGGCGTATGCGGGGCAGCAGCAGCCACCCTGCAGACTCAATTGGTCGAAGATGTGCACGCGTTTCCCGGTCACATTGCCTGTGACAGCGCCTCGAACAGCGAGCTGGTGGTGCCGCTGGTCAAGGACGGCCGATTGATCGGCGTGCTCGATCTCGACAGTCCGAAACTGGCGCGTTTCACTGCACAGGACCAGGCAGGAATCGAACAGCTGGCGGCGATTTTCCTGCGCCTGACCGACTGCTGATCAAGACCCCGGGCCTGCCTTGAGCAGCAGGCCTGACGCCGGTTTTCTCCATGACGGTCAACGTACTGCCGAGGGGCCAGGCATCGTCAAGGCCCTGTCACTTTGCCTTCGTCGTAGTGCTCGATCTGACGTAGTAACGCGTCTTCCAGCTCAAGCATGGCGCACTCCATGGATTTGCAGCATGCAGCCACTTTTTCGCGATCGAAATCCTCATGGCAGGCTGCTTCAAGTGCCTCGCAGCGGTCGACCAGGCGGGATGCCTGCACTATCCGGGCTGCGCCTTTGACTTTGTGGGCAATGTCCTGCAGCGCCTGCTTATCTGCGCAGCTTGAAAGCGACAACAGCGTTTGCAGATCCTGGCGGTTGCTGCTCACTAACTCGTTCAGCAATCGCCGGTTCAACATCGGGTTACCCCCGGTCAGCAGTTTCAACCCGTGCAGGTTGAACGCCGGGGCTGCCGGGGTGGGCTCAATGCCTTCTACCCACTGACTCAAGGCACCGAGGCTGAGGGGTTTGAACAGGCAGTCGTCCATTCCCGCCTGTTTGCAGCGTTGTATTTCTTCCGGTTGGGCGTTGGCGGTAAAGCCGAGAATAGTGCAGGGAGGACGATGATGTTGTCCTTCATGCAGGCGAATGGCGCGGGCCAGCTCGTAACCGTTCATGACCGGCATGTTGCAATCGGCGATTACCAGATCAAACGGCTGGTCTTTCCATACATCCAGTCCCTCCTGGCCATTGGCCGCGACGGTAAATCGATGTCCAAGAAACTCCAGTTGCTGGCACGTGAGCAAGCGATTGGCCGAGTGATCGTCGACGACCAGCACACTCAAGGGGGTTGTGGCGACGATGATTTGCGTTTCGGCCACCTGGGCTGACTGTTGCAGCGGCAACGTTTCCAGCAGCAGCAAGACTTCCACTTGAGTACCGACGCCCGGCTCGCTGCGCAATTGCAGACTGCCGCCCATCATCTCGCAGAGGTTGCGGCTGATCACCAGCCCCAGCCCGGCGCCCCCCCTGGCCGATTGCATGGCGTTGTCGGCCTGGGCGAAGGGTTCGAACAGGTGCTGTTGATCCTGTTCGCTGATCCCGATACCACTGTCGTGAACCTGCACCTGCATCTGCACGCGCCCGGATTGCGTTGCCGGCTGCAGATCGACAATGACCCGGACCTGACCTTGCTCGGTAAACTTGATGGCATTGCTGATCAGGTTGGACAGCACCTGCTTGAAGCGCAAAGGGTCCAGCAACACATCGAAGGTCGGGTTGGCCGATGGAAACTCCAGTACCAGCTCGAGCTTCTTCTGTCGGGCCAGGCCATCGAAAATCCGCACGACCGAGGCTACGAGTTCACCCGGACTAACGCGCTCCGGGCTCAGGCTCAAGCGCCCCGATTCGATTCTGGCGATGTCCAGAATGTCGCCAATCAGCTCCAGCAACCCTTTCGCCGAGTTGTACGCGACATCGATGGACGCACGCTCCGGGTGCCGATGATCAAGACGCTTGAGTGTCAGTTCAAGCATGCCGATGATTGCATTCATCGGTGTGCGGATCTCATGGCTCATCGTGGCCAGAAACGTGCTTTTGGCCCGGTTGGCGTTATCGGCGCGTTCTTTCGCGCAACGCAGATCATCGAACAGTTGCCGCCGTTCGCTGATATCGATCCAGCCACCGATAATGCCTTGCACTTTTGCGCTGGAATCCCGATAGGGCAGAATCCAGTGATAGATCGTCAGCCGCCGGCTACCAATATGCAGCTCGCGATCGACGATCAAAGGTCTGCCCTCGGCCACTACGCGTTGGTAGTCAGCCTGGTACTCCCGGGCTTCGAATACATTGCTCATCGATCCCTGCATGACACTTTTGCCGATGACATCTTCACGTCTGGCGCTGAACGCTTGCAGGTAACTGTCGTTGCAACTTTGCAGTAGCCCCTGGCGATCACGTACGTAGATCGGATGGGGCGTGCCATTGACCAGCGATCGCATGAACTCGAACTGATCGTTCAACGCACGCTCGGCGGCCTTGCGTTGCTTGATCTGGCGCCGCATGTAGTCGTTCCACGCAATGGAAATCAGCAACAGCAAGCCGGCACCGATGACGATCTGATAGAACAGTCGTTGATAGTTGCGCCAGGTGTTTTGCGAAGACGCCGAATAGCCGCGCCAACGGCTGTTGATGATGCCCAGCTCTTCCGGCGAGATGCTGAGTAACGCCTTGTCGAGAATCGCGTTCAGCTCTTTGGCGCCCCGAGCGGTGGCAAGGGAAAACGCCGCCTGCTCGGTGCCGATGGTGGTGCTGATTTGCAGTGTGTGCTCGAACAGTCGCGACGAAATGAAGTAATTGGCAATGATCAGTGAGTTCACCGCGCCTTCGGCCTGGCCTTCGGCGAGCAACTCTACGGCGCTGAAGGTGTCCGGGGCTTCGATCAACTTGATCCGGGGAAACTCTTTGCGCAGGTAATCCATGAGTGGATTGCCGCGGGCAATGGCCAGGCGCTTGTCCTGCAGTTGCAAGAGGTTGGTCGGGCTGTCGGCGGCTTTGCGGGTCAGCAGGACGTAGGAATTTTCCAGAAAGGGTCGGGTAAAGTTCAGTTGGGTCTGACGTTGCGCGCTGGGAAGCAACGCGGCAATCACGTCGGCCTTGTTGTCCTTGATCTGTTTGATCATCTCGTCATTGCTCCGACTGCGCTGGATGTCAAAGCGCAAGCCGGTGCGCAGCCTGATCAGCTCAAGCAAATCTGCGGTGACCCCGCGAAAGTTGCCGTTGCTATCGAAAAACGTCAGTGGCGCAAAGGCTTCGTTGACGACGACGCGCACTATCGGGTGGCGTGCCAGCCAGCGTTCTTCCCGGTCAGTGAGTTGCAACTTTTGATCGGTCAGCAGAATGTCGCTACCGGCGCTCCAGCGTTTGGCGATGTTTTCTCGTTCACTGGAGGGGATGGCCGCGATCATCGCGTTGATGATGCCGAGCAGGTCGGGGTTGTTCCTGTTAACGGCGAAGCTGAAGCCAAAGGCTTCATGTTTGCCGAAGTTGGCCATGCGGATGTTGTTCAGGTATCCCTTGTTGATCATGTAGTGAGTTGAAATGGTGTCACCGAGAAACACGTCCGCCTGATCGAAAGCAACGGCGTTGATTGCATTCTGGTAGGAGGGATAGGACGTGATGATTGCCTTCGGGTACAACGCCCTGACTTCCGTCAGCGGCAAGTAGTGATACACCATGCTCAGGCGCAATCCGGCCAGGCCATCGGTGAGGGATCGGGTTTCCCCTTCGCGGGTCACCAATACGGGTTGGTCGACGGCATAGGGTATCGACAGTGCAATGTCGGCATTGCCGGCTTCGAATCCATTGGCGGTGCCTAGCAGATCGACTTCACCGCTTTCCAGTGCAGCGATCGCGGCCCCTCGGGAATCGAAACGCCGAACCGTGACGGGCAAACCGGTTATTTTCCCCAGAAGACCCGCGTAATCGGCGGTAAATCCTTCATAGTCCTGCCCACTGGTGGTCAGGTCGAAAGGGGGGTAGTCCGGAGCCGAGGTCCCGAGCGTCAGTTGATGTTTTTGCTTTATCCATTGCCGTTGGGATTCATCCAGTTGAACCTCCATCGCTCCGGCCTTCGAACGGCTGAGCAGCGTGTAGCGTTCACTGTTCGGTGCGCCGAACAACGAGGTGCTCAGGCACAGACCTGCAGTCACCAGTATCAGATAAACCTTCAAACGGCTGGGCATCGAGGGTCTCACACTAGCGCGTTTCGTTTAGCCATCTCGATTAGTTCAACCAGGGATTTGGCTTTGAGCTTCTGCATGAGGCGTTTTTTGTAGGTGCTCACGGTCTTGTTGCTCAGAAACATCCCCTTGGCGATTTCCTTGTTTGTGCGACCTTGGGCAAAAAGTTGCAAGACCATCAGCTCACGGTCGTTTACGGATTTGAACAGTTCCAGTTCGATGCAGCGAGTTTCATCTCCGCGGACGGGGTTCAAGGCCTCGCTCGGAAAATAGTTGTAACCCGCAAATACCGCTTTTATGGCGCTGACCAGTTCACTGATGTCCTCTTGTTTGCAGACATAGCCCGAGGCACCGGATTGCATGCAACGAATGCCGAAAAGTGTCGGGCATTGCGCGGTCAGTACCAGTGTTTTAAGCGGGGTACTCATTGCGTTGAATCGGGATAGCACTTCCAGGCCATCCAGTTTTGGAATGCTGATGTCGAGAATGACCAGGTCCGGCATGCATTCGCGAACCATCTGCATGGCGTCGACCCCATTGTCAGTTTCGCCGACAACTTTGTAACCTTCATGTTCCAGCAGCATTCGAACGGCAAGGCGGATAACCGGGTGATCGTCGACAATAAAAACGGAGTTCATAATCAAGTCCCATGCGAGCTCAAATAAAGCGCGCACCTTAGCTCAGATACTTGAAGGGTCGCATGAACTGACCGAGCTGTAGCAGCAATATAGGAGAAATCCTACAGATTAAAAGGAATAGGACTACGTATTAACTAGGTTTCTTGTTAGGACGGCTAAGAAAGTCCAACGCTTTGGTGCACCTTGGAAGGAAGTTGTTTGTAAGTTTTGCGCTGTGTGTTTTTCGGATTTTATATGTTTCTTTTTTCTGTAGTGGTGCTTTGGTCAACAAGTCTCTAAATTCAGATTGTTTCAATGGTTTTATCAAGTATCCCAATAATGGCAGCCCGTAATCAGTGGCCGTTTTTACAAGCTCATCCAATTCAGACATTGTCAGGCTACTCAGAATGATCGCCTGTCTGATCAGCCCTCGCTGGCTGGCGAACCGGACCAGATCGAGTCCCGTCAGATCGGGCAGGCATTGATCGCATAAAAGAATGTCGAACGCTTGGTCGGCCCCGAGCATTTGCTGCATGGCGCTTTTGGCGCTATCGGAGGTAGTCAGGCGGGTGAAGCCATAACTTTCCAGCAGGTACTGAGTGGCAATTAGTTGGAAGGGATGGTCTTCCACCACGAGGATGCGTAGATCGTCTTCGGCCATGGGGCGCACTTCATCTGTCGAACAGAAGGGAGGGCGATTGTTTCGCGAGAGTGGCAGACAAGCGATCAGTTTGCACGACAGGTGCTGTAGGGCGATTCGACGAAACTTGAGTGCTGTTGGCTGTTGAGGGGGAGATCAGCCATAACGAATGCCGTAATGGCTGATCAATCATCGATACACCTCAGCGGCTGGCACGGCCGGTCATTTCCAAGGCCATTTCACTGGCATAGCTGTCGGTCATGCCGGCGATGAAGTCAATCATGCGCAAAAACGACGTGTGCAATGGGCCGTGAGGGTCTGGTGCATTGTTGCCCAGCAGATCAAGGATACGACGGCTCTTGAACGACGGCGTACGTCCGTTGTGTTGCTCCAGCGCTGCGCCGCAAAAGGCGTTGAGCAGGATTTCCAGTGTGGTGTAGGCGCCGATCTCGTGCAAAGTCTTGCGCTTGTCCTGGAAAATTTTCTTGCGGGCCATGTCCTTGGCATTCAGCACACAACGCTTGGCGGGACCGTGCATATGTTCCACCAGGTCGCCGCAAAGCGTACCGGCCAACAGCGCATCCTGTTGCTCGACAAACGCCCGGGCCGCGGCATTGGTCAAGTGCTCGATGGCTTTACCGCGCAGGATCGCCAGTTTGCGTCGACGCGAATCGCCGGGACCGAGCTGGCGGTAGGTCTCAGGCAAGTCATCGCCCACCAGGCCCAGCAGCAGGGACTCGACTTCGGCGTAATCCAGCAAGTCCATTTCCAGGCCGTCTTCCAGGTCGATCAGTGCATAGCAGATGTCGTCGGCAGCCTCCATCAGGTACACCAGAGGATGTCGCGCCCAGCGTTGCTCTTCCAGTTGTGGCAGGCCGAGTTTATGGGCGATCTGCTCGAGTAGCGGCAGCTCGCTCTGATAACAGCCGAACTTGTGTTTCTTGTAGCCCAGCGAATCGGCGTGCCTGGCCGTCCATGGATACTTCAGATACGTGCCCAGCGTTGCATAGGTCAGTCGGGTGCCGCCGTCGAACTGGTGATACTCCAGTTGAGTGAGTACCCGAAAACCCTGGGCATTGCCTTCGAAGTTCAGGAAGTCATTGCGCTCGGCTTCACTCATTGCATCCAGCCAGCCACGGCCGGCGGCTTGCTGGAACCAGTGCCGGATCGCGTCTTCACCGGAATGGCCGAAAGGCGGATTGCCGATGTCGTGTGCCAGGCAAGCCGATTGCACCACCATCCCCAGATCGCTGGGTTCACACCAGTCAGGCAGGGCATTGCGGATGGTTTCGCCGACCCGCATGCCCAGTGAGCGACCCACGCAACTGACTTCCAGCGAGTGGGTCAGGCGCGTATGAATGTGATCATTGCTGGACACCGGATGGACCTGGGTCTTGCGCCCGAGGCGGCGGAAAGCCCCCGAGAAAATGATCCGGTCGTGGTCTTTGTGAAAAGGGCTGCGGCCGAGCTCTTCAGGGCTGTGCAGAGGTTTTCCGAGGCGTTCGCGGGTAAGCAGAGTGTGCCAATCCAAGGCGGGGTCTCTCCGTCGGGTGACTGATCGTCTAGCTTCCCGTTTCACGCCATGACCTGCAAGCGGAACTGGAATCCGGTGACGTCGATATCGATGAGTAACCGGGTAGGCGCACGGGATTGCGCCTCTCGATAGAGGGGCGCATCCCGTCATCGTGGCAAGCATGCAGCCAGGACGAAACTGATCAGTCTTTGCGTGAAGAGCCCTGCATGATCAGCTTGATCAGCGGCGCCATTGTGGCACCGAGCCGGACCAGCCGGGTCAGGCTGCTGAGGCCGCCACCGTTTTTTGCACCCTTGCCGGTCAGAAAACCCAGCAAGGTGACGGCGGCCACGCCCCAGAGTGGTGCGTGCTTGATACCAAAACCGTCCTGCAGGTTTTGTGTGATCCCGCGCACCCGGTGCAACGGTTGCAGCAGTTGCGCGGATTCGTGGCGGATTTCCTGACGATGCATTTCCATGCGCAAGCGGATCAGGGCCTTGCGCATTTCCGTGCGTGAGCTGTTGTGTGGCAATTCAGGCAGGCTCATGGCAGCAGGCGCTCCCGATCGTTGGCCAGCTCTTGCAGCGTGCCGTGGAAGGGCGAGGACTCATCGAAAATCGCCGCTCTCAAGCGCATTCCACAGAAGAGGGCGGCGAGGGTGTAGAACACGCAGAGCCCGCTGATGGCAGTCAGGCGATTGGTGTCCCAGAACACGATAAGCACCAGCGTCGACAGCCCCACCAACAGCAGCAATGCAAATACCAGGGCCAGGCCGGCAAACAGCAACAGGCTGACGGTGCGGGCTTTTTGTTCCTGCAATTCGATGCCGAACAGTTCGACATGGCTGTGCAGCAACCCAAGGAAGGCAGCACCCAGGCGCCGCGATGAGGAGCTGGCTCCCGTTCCGGACGGGCCGGATTCACCGATCGACATATCAGCGCCGGCTCGCCAGCAGGCCGATCAGGAACCCCACGCCGGCCGCGATTCCGACGGATTGCCAAGGGTTGGCCTGGACATAGTCTTCAGTGGCGGTGACAGCTGCCTTGCCGCGTTCGCGCAGGGCCTCTTCGGACAGTTTCAGGGTTTCACGGGCGCGCAAGAGACTGTCATGAATCTGCTCGCGCAATTCGTCGGCCTGATCGCCGGCCAGGGTCGCGGTGTGCTCCAGCAACCGTTCGGTGTCACTGACCAGTGTCTGAAAGTCGTTCATCAGGATTTCTTGAGCAGTCTTTGCCTGGGTGCGGGCCATGGGGAATCTCCATAAGTGGCTTTCTGATGTGTTCGAGTATGAGCCTTCGGCGAAGGTTCAGTACAAATGACTGGTACAGCTTTTGCTATGTGTTGGTGCGCCGGTCTGCACCATTGCGCTATGGCCGGGCATGATTTCAGTAAAACCGTAGGACCAACAATCAAAAACTCGCGTAAACGTCCGGGGCGCGTTTTTCCTGGAGGACGTCCGTGCGCCAAAGTGGTTCAGCGAGATCAGTGCGCTGATGCTTCGAAGCCGCAACTTGGTGCATGGACAGTCATCGCGAACCGCTTTGGTGCTTTTTTCTGCCATAAGGTCTGCCCATCCCATGGAAAACCTGCAAAGCGCTGTGGACACCCTGGTCCATAGCTCCAACACGCTGTTCATTCTGATCGGTGCGGTCATGGTTCTGGCCATGCACGCCGGTTTTGCCTTTCTTGAAGTCGGAACCGTGCGACAGAAAAACCAGGTCAATGCGTTGTCGAAAATCCTCAGTGACTTCGCCGTTTCGACTCTGGCCTATTTCTTTATAGGCTATTGGGTTTCCTATGGCGTGACATTCATGCAGCCAGCGGCCGTGCTCAATGCCGACCATGGCTATGGACTGGTGAAGTTTTTCTTCCTGCTGACCTTTGCCGCGGCGATCCCGGCGATCATTTCCGGAGGGATCGCCGAGCGCGCCCGGTTTGTCCCGCAATTGTGTGCAACCGCGTTGATTGTCGCGTTCATCTATCCGTTCTTCGAAGGCGTGGTCTGGAACGGCAACCTGGGCTTGCAAGCCTGGTTGCTCGAACGCTTTGGCGCCGGTTTCCATGATTTCGCAGGCTCGGTGGTGGTGCATGCCATGGGCGGTTGGCTGGCACTGGCGGCGGTGCTGTTGCTCGGGCCACGTAATGGCCGCTATCGCGAAGGTCGCCTGGTGGCGTTCGCGCCATCGAGCATCCCGTTTCTGGCGTTGGGCTCGTGGATCCTGATCGTTGGCTGGTTCGGCTTCAACGTCATGAGCGCGCAAACCCTGCAAGGCGTCAGCGGACTGGTGGCGGTGAACTCGCTGATGGCCATGGTGGGCGGTACGGTGGCGGCGTTGATTGTCGGGCGCAACGACCCTGGTTTTCTGCATAACGGTCCGTTGGCGGGGCTCGTGGCAATCTGTGCCGGTTCCGACCTGATGCATCCTGTGGGGGCGCTGGTCACAGGCGGCATCGCGGGGGCTCTGTTTGTCTGGTGCTTTACCGCGGCTCAAGGCAAATGGCGCATCGACGATGTATTGGGTGTGTGGCCGTTGCATGGCTTGTGCGGCGTGTGGGGCGGCATTGCCTGCGGCATTTTCGGCCAGAGCGCCTTGGGCGGGCTGGGTG
>NZ_JAGYGN010000046.1:0-29881 GCF_019947515.1 Pseudomonas sp. A-B-19 | reverse complement strand
TTCAACTTCCTTCTGACTTCGATGAACTGAAGCAACTTACTGCCGAAACCTGCGTAACTCATTGTTTACCAAGGAGTTTTCCGTTTCGACTGCGCCGGAAGTGGGGCGAATTATAGGCCTCTGGAATCTGCCGTCAACAGCTATTTTCACAATTCTGTCATATAGGTTCAAAAAGCCCCGGAAACGCGAAGGCCGGCTCCCCCAACAATAAAGGGCGCCGGCCTTCCATCCCCTTCTACTTACAAGCTAGGGAACGCGAACTGCGAAGCTTCATGGCTCGCACGTTGCGGCCAGCGCTGGGTGATGGCTTTGCGGCGGGTATAAAAACGCACACCATCCGGGCCATAGGCGTGCAGGTCGCCAAACAGCGAACGCTTCCAGCCGCCAAAGCTGTGGTAAGCCACCGGTACCGGCAGCGGTACGTTGACACCGACCATGCCGACTTCGATCTCGTCGCAGAACAACCGCGCGGCTTCGCCGTCACGGGTGAAGATGCAGGTGCCGTTGCCATATTCGTGATCGTTGATCAGTTGCATGGCTTCTTCAAGGCTGTTGACCCGAACAACACAGAGCACTGGCCCGAAGATCTCTTCTTTATAGATGCGCATTTGCGGCGTGACGTTGTCGAACAGGCAGCCACCCAGGAAGAAGCCTTCCTCGTGGCCAGCCACGGTCAGGCCACGGCCATCCACTACCAGCGTCGCACCGGCGGCTACGCCGTCTTCTACATAACCGCTGACTTTGTCGCGGGCCTGACCAGTGACCAGAGGCCCCATGTCCAGACCGCAAGAAGTGCCGGCACCGATTTTCAGTGCCTTGATTTGCGGAACCAGTTTGGCCACCAGTGCATCGGCCACCTGATCACCCACACACACCGCTACCGAGATCGCCATGCAACGCTCGCCGCAAGAACCGTATGCCGCGCCCATCAGTGCGCTGACAGCGTTATCCAGATCCGCATCCGGCATCAGTACGGCATGGTTCTTCGCACCACCCAGGGCCTGGACGCGTTTGCCGCGCTTGGTGCCTTCGCTATAGATGTACTCGGCAATCGGCGTCGAACCGACGAAGCTCAGCGCTTTGACTTCCGGCGCTTCGATCAATGCGTCCACCGCAGTCTTGTCACCGTGCACTACGCTCAGTACGCCTTTAGGCAGACCTGCCTCCAGCAGCAACTGGGCAATCAGCAGCGTCGAGCTCGGGTCACGCTCGGACGGTTTGAGGATGAAGCAGTTGCCGCAGACGATCGCCAGCGGGTACATCCACAACGGCACCATGGCCGGGAAGTTGAACGGCGTGATACCGGCAACCACGCCCAGCGGCTGGAAATCCGACCAGGCATCGATGTTCGGGCCGACGTTACGGCTGTACTCGCCCTTGAGGATTTCCGGAGCCGCGCAAGCGAACTCGACGTTCTCGATGCCGCGCTTGAGTTCACCGGCCGCATCTTCCAGGGTCTTGCCGTGCTCTTCGCTGATCAATTGCGAGATGCGCGCTTCGTTCTGCTCCAGCAGTTGCTTGAAGCGGAACATCACTTGGGCACGCTTGGCCGGCGGCGTGTTGCGCCAGGCCGGGAATGCAGCCTTGGCCGCGTCGATGGCACTCTGGATGGTTTCGCGGGTCGCCAGCGGCAACTTGTGGATAGCCTGGCCGGTAGACGGGTTGAACACATCGACCGCGCGACCGTTCTCGGTCACCAGTTCGCCATTGATCAAATGCGGAATAACGCTCATGGAAGCTCCTGAAAAGTTGTCCACAGACGCCCTTCAACGGGTGCCTGCCATATAGATAGCTTTTGTAGGAGCGAGCTTGCTCGCGAAGATAGTGAGGGTGCCGTGTTCATCCAGGTAGCCCGCATCATCGTTAACGTCCATCGCAAGCAAGCTCGCTCCTACAGGTGTTTTGTCAAATCAGTCGATCTTGTTCAGCACTTCGCCGACCGCGTCGAACAGACGATCCAGGTCCTGCGGCTTGCTGTTGAAGGTTGGGCCGAACTGCAGGGTGTCGCCACCAAAGCGCACGTAGAACCCGGCTTTCCACAGCGCCATGCCGGCTTCGAACGGACGCACGATCGCGTCGCCGTCACGTGGAGCGATCTGGATCGCGCCGGCCAGGCCGTAGTTGCGGATGTCGATGATGTTCTTGGAGCCTTTCAGGCCGTGCAGCGCATTTTCGAAATGCGGTGCGACTTCAGCCACGCTCTGCACCAGGTTTTCCTTTTGCAGCAGGTCGAGTGCTGCCAGGCCAGCGGCGCAAGCCACCGGGTGCGCGGAATAGGTGTAGCCATGGGGGAATTCAACCGCGTATTCAGGCGTCGGCTGATTCATGAAGGTCTGGTAGATCTCGGAACTGGCGATCACCGCGCCCATCGGGATCGCACCGTTGGTGACTTGCTTGGCGATGCACATCAGGTCCGGGGTCACGCCAAAGGTGGTGGCACCGAACATGGTGCCGGTACGGCCGAAACCGGTGATCACTTCGTCGAACACCAGCAGGATGTTGTGCTGGTCGCAGATTTCACGCAGACGCTTGAGGTAACCCTGTGGTGGAACCAGCACGCCAGCGGAACCGGCCAATGGCTCGACGAAGACCGCCGCGATGTTCGACGCATCATGCAGTTCGATCAGCTTCAGCAGTTCGTCAGCCAGGGCAATGCCGCCCTGCTCCGGCATGCCACGGGAGTAAGCATTGCTGGCCAGCAAGGTGTGCGGCAGGTGGTCGACATCCATCATCGCCTGACCGAACAGTTTGCGGTTGCCGTTCACGCCACCGAGGCTGGTGCCGGCGATGTTCACGCCGTGGTAACCACGGGCGCGGCCGATCATTTTGGTCTTGGTCGACTGGCCTTTCAGGCGCCAGTAAGCGCGGACCATCTTCACGGCAGTGTCAGCGCACTCGGAGCCCGAGTCGGTGAAGAACACGTGGTTCAGGTTGCCCGGGGTCAGGTCGGTGATTTTTTCCGCCAACTGGAAGGACAATGGATGGCCGTACTGGAAGCCTGGCGAGTAGTCGAGGGTACCCAACTGCTTGGCGACCGCCTCCTGGATTTCCTTGCGGGTGTGCCCGGCGCCACAAGTCCACAGACCGGACAGCGAGTCATACACCTTGCGACCCTTGTCGTCGATCAGCCAGCTGCCTTCGGCGCCAACGATCAGGCGCGGGTCGCGCTGGAAGTTACGGTTGGCGGTGTATGGCATCCAGTGAGCATCGAGCTTGAGCTGACTGGCCAGGGAAGTCGGAGCGTTTTCAGACTGGTTCATGGGCGAAACCTCGCAAGGCAATAAGCGGCGTAAGGATTGAAAACCGTTGTTGCAGCTAAATTGCCACGGAGATAAAGTCGATGAAATGCAACTCTTCTAATGTTCAGTCAGCCCTTTACTAAACTTTGAGTAACCCGCATGAGCACTCGCCGTCCCGATCCGCTGGCCCAGGTCAGCGACTTTGATATTCGCCTGCTGAGGATCTTTCGCAGCGTGGTCGAATGCGGCGGCTTCTCCGCGGCGGAAACCGTTCTGGGCATCGGGCGCTCGGCGATCAGCCAGCAGATGAGCGATCTGGAGCAACGTCTCGGCCTGCGCCTGTGCCAACGTGGACGTGCCGGATTTTCCCTGACAGAAGAAGGCCGCGAGGTCTATCAATCGGCGTTGCAGCTACTAAGTGCACTGGAAAGCTTCCGTACCGAGGTCAACGGCCTGCACCAGCACTTGCGCGGCGAATTGATCATTGGATTGACGGACAACCTGGTCACCCTGCCCCACATGCGTATCACCCATGCCCTCGCACAATTGAAAGAACGCGGCCCGGACGTGCAGATCCAGATCCGCATGATCGCGCCCAATGAAGTCGAACAAGGCGTGCTCGACGGCCGTCTGCACGTCGGCGTAGTGCCGCAGGCCAGCGCTCTTTCCGGGCTGGAATATCAGCCGCTGTATAGCGAACGCTCGCTGTTGTACTGCGCGGTCGGCCATCCATTGTTTTATGTCGACGACAAACAACTGGACGACGAACGCCTGAACAGTCAGGACGCCATCGCACCCACCTTCCGATTGCCCGCGGAAATCCAGGCCCACTACCAAGCGCTCAATTGCACCGCCAGTGCCTCGGACCGCGAAGGCATGGCGTTCCTGATCCTGACCGGACGCTATATCGGTTACCTGCCGGATCACTATGCGAGCCTTTGGGTGCAGCAGGGCCGATTGCGCGCATTGAAAGCGAAAACACGCTTCTACGACCTCAGCCTGGCGTCGGTCACCCGCAAGGGGCGTCGCCCGCATCTGGTGCTGGAGAGTTTTCTCGAAAGCCTGGCGGCGACGCGCTGATTTGTCGGATATCAGAACTGTGGGAACGGGCTTGCCCGCGAAGAGGCCGGTGCATTCAGCATTGATGTTGGCTGACAGGCCGCCTTCGCTGCGATGCAGCGACCCGACAAGCCAGCTCCTGCAATGACTGGTTTTGCCCCAAAGACTTGTCTGTAGCCTGCGGGTGCGCTATCAACGCACTGGCCGCCCTCCTCCCCATCAGTTCGGAAATGCCTATGACCTTTGAAGTCCCAGCCCACGGCGCAAAACCCGTCAGCCGCATTCGTCAGAAAAACGAAGAGACCATCATCAAAGCCGCCGAAGACGAGTTCGCCCGTCACGGGTACAAAGGCACGAGCATGAACACCATCGCCCAGAATGCCGGGTTGCCCAAGGCGAACCTGCATTACTACTTCACCAACAAACTCGGTTTGTATGTGGCGGTGCTGAGCAACATCATCGAGTTGTGGGACAGCACCTTCAACACCCTCACCGCCGAAGACGATCCGAACGAAGCATTGACCCGTTACATCCGCGCGAAAATGGAGTTCTCCCGACGCCAGCCACAAGCCTCGCGGATTTTCGCCATGGAAGTCATCAGCGGCGGTGAATGCCTGACCGAGTACTTCAACCAGGATTATCGCGCCTGGTTTCAGGGCCGTGCGGGCGTGTTCCAGGCCTGGATCGACGCCGGTAAAATGGACCCGGTCGATCCGGTGCACCTGATCTTCCTGTTGTGGGGCAGCACCCAGCACTACGCCGACTTCGCCACGCAAATCTGTCGCGTCACCGGGCGCACCAGGTTGACCAAACAGGACATGGAAGACGCCGGGGACAACCTGATCCGCATCATTCTCAAGGGCTGCGGCCTGAAACCTGCCATTTAAGTAGCCACTCAGGTACGTATGCCTTTTACCCTCAGCGGTTTTTGCGAATACCGCGAAGAGATTCGCAAGAGCCGCTTCATTACCTTCGCCGCGCCAGTCTCCAGCCCGGCCGAAGCCCAGGCGTTTATCGAGCAGCACAGTGACTTGAATGCCTCACACAACTGCTGGGCCTGGAAGCTCGGCGATCAGTATCGCAGTACTGATGATGGCGAGCCCGGCGGTACGGCCGGCCGGCCGATTCTGGCGGCGATCGAAGCGCAGGATTGCGATCAGGTCGCGGTGCTGGTGATTCGCTGGTATGGCGGCATCCAGCTGGGCACCGGTGGCCTCGCCCGTGCCTATGGCGGCGGTGCGAATAAATGCCTGCAAGCTGCGCCAAAGACTGAGCTGATCAGCCGGGTGCCGCTGCGTTGCGCTTGCGGATTTGCCGAGTTGCCCCTGGTCAAGCTACGGGTGGCTGAGGCAGGTGGGCTGGTTGTGGATGAAACCTTCACCGCCAATGGTGTCGAGTTACAGTTGGCCGTGGGTGATGCGCAAATCGACACCCTGCAGTCACAACTGGCCGATTTGAGTCGTGGACGTATTTTGTTGCAGCAGCGCTGAAAGGCTTCAGCCCAGGCTGCGATCTTTTGGGGCACGCCGCTTTTTCACTTATTCCAGATTTGCCCACATCTGCTGTGCACCCGGCTGTGGATAACCTGAGCACATACGGCTGTAACCCTTGTGTCATACGGCTTTGCGGACTTTGCTCAATTTTCGTTCTATTTGCCATCAAGCACATCGAATTTAAATAAAAACAACTAGTTACAACGGTTTATCGCCTTTAGAAGAAAGCCACTCAGTGCTTATGCCCGTGGCTTGAGCTTGCGCACAAATACTGTGGAGCAATCTGTGGATAACCCGTTCATGGCCGTCCCGGCGCCTTGCACGCTATGGCTTGTAGTCGGTTGCTCATATTTTGAACAAAACCCCCACGAGCAAAATCGGTGCTTGATTTGCACCATTGCCCCCCTGTGGTGCCGGGCTCTGCGTGGCACATCTGAAAGCTGTGTACTTAACGCCTCTGCTCGCAGGACTTCGACGTTTTCCTGACCAGATGGCCAGAAAATTGCTTTATCCACAGGCACAAGTCCAACAGCACTGAGCCTGTCATGCCCAATAGCGCTCCAACCCCTGATCAGATTCCGCGCCTGCAACTGCGCAGAATCAGCAAACGCTACCCCGGTTGCCTGGCCAACGACGCCATCGATCTGACCATTGCTCCTGGCGAGATCCATGCCCTGCTCGGCGAAAACGGCGCGGGTAAAAGCACGCTGATGAAGATCATCTACGGCGTCACCCACGCCGATTCCGGCGAAGTGATCTGGCAAGGCCGGCGGGTAAGCCCGCGCAACCCCGCCCAGGCGCGCAATCTGGGAATCGGCATGGTGTTCCAGCATTTTTCGCTGTTCGAAACCCTGAGCGTGGCGCAGAACATTGCCCTGGCCATGGGCGCGGCGGCAGGCACACCCACACAGCTTGAGCCGAAGATTCGCGAAGTGTCCCGCCGCTACGGCATGGCGCTGGAACCGGAGCGACTTGTCCACAGCCTGTCGATCGGTGAACGGCAACGGGTGGAAATCATTCGCTGCCTGATGCAGGACATCCGCCTGTTGATTCTCGATGAACCGACTTCGGTGCTGACACCGCAAGAGGCCGACGACTTATTCGTCACCCTGCGCCGGCTCGCCGCCGAGGGCTGCAGCATTTTGTTCATCAGCCACAAGCTCGGGGAAGTCCGCGCGTTGTGCCATAGCGCGACGGTGCTGCGCGGCGGACGGGTAGCCGGGCATTGCCGGCCGGCCGAGTGTTCGGATCAGCAGTTGGCACGGTTGATGGTCGGTGAAGCGGCGGAGTTGATCGCAGGCTATCCGAAGGTTACTGGAGGTGATGCGTTCCTTGATGTCCGTGGCTTGTCCTGGCACAACCCGGACCCGTTTGGCTGCTCGCTTGCCAACATCGACCTTGAAGTGCGCGGCGGTGAAATTGTCGGCATCGCCGGTGTCGCCGGCAATGGCCAGGACGAATTGCTGGCCTTGCTCAGCGGCGAAGTGCTACTGCCTCGCAACGTGAGCGCAACGATCCGTTTTGGCAAGGAGCCCGTCGCCCATTTGCGCCCCGATGCACGCCGCCAACTTGGCCTGGCATTCGTCCCTGCCGAACGCCTGGGACATGGTGCGGTGCCAGAGTTGAGCCTGGCGGATAACGCGCTACTGAGCGCTTTTCAGCAAGGACTGGTGAGTAACGGTCTGATCCAGCGCGGCAACGTCGAAGCACTGGCCGAGGAAATCATCCGCCGCTTCGGCGTCAAGACACCCGATAGCCAGACGCCGGCCCGCAGCCTGTCCGGCGGTAACTTGCAGAAATTCATCCTCGGCCGGGAAATCCTTCAGCAACCGAAACTGCTGGTCGCCGCACACCCAACCTGGGGCGTGGACGTCGGCGCGGCCGCCACCATTCACCGCGCATTGATTGCCTTGCGCGATGCCGGCGCGGCGATCCTGGTGATCTCCGAAGACCTCGACGAACTGTTCCAGATCAGCGACCGCCTCGGCGCCTTGTGCGGCGGTCGGCTGTCGGCACTCCACGCCACCGTCGATACGCGCCTGAGCGATGTCGGCGGCTGGATGGCCGGCCAGTTCGGTGCCCCTCAATCACTCGCATCCGCCACGCACTAACGGAGTGTCACATGCTGCTTTCCCTTGAACCCCGCGGCCAGCAATCGCGCCTGATGCTGTGGTGCTCGCCGTTGCTGGCGGCTGTCCTGACCCTGGGCTGTGGATCACTGTTTTTTATCGCGCTCGGGCACGACCCGCTACTGACCTTGCACACGCTGCTTATCGCACCGGTCAGCGACCTGTACGGCGTCTCTGAACTGTTGGTCAAGACCCTGCCGATTCTGCTCTGCGCCTTGGGTCTCGCCGTCGCGTATCAGGCGCGTATCTGGAACATCGGTGCCGAAGGTCAACTGCTGCTCGGCGCGTTGGCCGGCAGTGCATTGGCGGTGAACATCATCGATATACAAAGCCGCTGGGCACTGGGACTGATCCTGCTCACCGGCACCCTGGCGGGTGCCGCGTGGGCGGGCCTGACGGCGTGGTTGCGCACGCGCTTCAACGCCAATGAGATCCTGACCAGCATCATGCTCAACTACATCGCCCTGAACCTGTTGCTGTTCTGCGTTCACGGCCCTTTGAAGGATCCCGCCGGGTTCAACTTCCCCGAGTCGGCGATGTTCGGTGATGCCAGCCGCTTGCCGCTGTTGATGGCGGATGGCCGGGTGCATGCCGGGGTGTATTTCGCCTTGCTTGCGTTGGTGGCGGTGTGGGTGTTGTTGCAGAAAAGCTTTGTCGGTTTTCAGATCAAAGTGCTCGGGCTGGACAAACGTGCCGCCGGTTTCGTCGGCTTTCGCGAGAAGCGCCTGATCTGGCTCGCGCTGTTGATCAGCGGTGGCCTGGCAGGGCTTGCCGGCGTGTGCGAAGTCACCGGCCCCATCGGCCAGTTGGTGCCGCAGGTCTCGCCGGGTTACGGCTATGCGGCGATCACCGTGGCGTTTCTCGGCCGCCTGAATCCTCTCGGCATCCTGTTTTCCAGCCTGTTGATGGCGCTGCTGTACATCGGCGGCGAAAGCGCACAAATGAGCCTGAACCTGCCGCAAGCGATCACCCAATTGTTCCAGGGCATGATGCTGTTTTTCCTGCTGGCCAGTGACGTGCTGATTCTCTACCGACCGCGCTTGAACCTGCGCTGGACCCGCCGCGCCCAAGCCACCGCCGTACAAGCAGGAGCCTTGTGATGGATATCGATCTGCTGAGCAATATTTTCTACGCCATGGTCCGCTGCGGTACGCCGTTGCTGCTGGTGGCGCTGGGGGAGCTGATCTGCGAGAAAAGCGGCGTCCTCAATCTGGGCCAGGAAGGCATGATGCTGTTTGGCGCGGTGATCGGTTTCATCGTCGCGTTCAGCACCGGCCACCTGTGGCTCGGCGTGTTGCTGGCGATGCTTGCCGGAATGCTGTTGTCATCTCTCTTTGCCCTGGTGGCTCTGGTGTTCAACGCCAATCAGGTGGCCACCGGGCTGGCCCTGACGATTTTCGGTGTGGGCCTGTCGACCTTTGTCGGTGCGGCGTGGGTCGGCAAACCGCTGGCGGGTTTCGAGCCGATGGCGATTCCGTATTTGAGCGAGCTCCCGCTGATCGGACGGATGCTGTTTGCCCAGGACCTGTTGGTGTATCTGTCGTTCGCGTTGTTCGCACTGGTGGCCTGGGTGATTCTGAAAAGCCGCATCGGGCTGATCATTCAAGCGGTCGGCGAAAATCCCGACGCTGCCAGCGCCATGGGCTTGCCGGTGTTGGTTGTACGCACGTTGGCGGTGTTGTTCGGCGGCGCAATGGCAGGGTTGGCCGGGGCTTATCTGTCCCTGGCATACACGCCGATGTGGGCGGAGAACATGAGCGCCGGGCGCGGCTGGATTGCCCTGGCGCTGGTGGTGTTCGCCAGTTGGCGGGTGTGGCGCCTGCTGCTCGGCGCGTACCTGTTCGGGCTCGCCAGCATCCTGCACCTGGTGGCGCAGGGGTTGGGGCTGGCGATTGCGTCCAGTCTGCTGGCGATGCTGCCGTATGTCGCGACCATTGTGGTGCTGGTGCTGCTGTCCCGCGATACGCTGCGCACACGATTGTATGCGCCGGTGTCGTTGGGGCAGCCATGGCAGGCTGGGCATTAAGGGTTGCCTGATCTGGCCTCATCGCGAGCAAGCTCGCTCCCACAAGGATAATGCAGTACCTGTGGGAGCGAGCTTGCTCGCGATGGCGTCCGAACAGGCAACACTTGAGCAATGCCCCACGCCAATTCAAACACCAGAAAAACCCCCAGCAGCGAACTCGCGCCATGGACCAGGGCATAGGCCTGCCAGGCCGAGAACAGGAATCTGCCCACGGCGTCATACCGTCCATAAACCTGCTGCGGATCACGAATCCGCAGCACCGACCAGACGCAGACAATCGACCCCAGCAGATTCGCCATCAACATGTGCGCCGGTTCGAACGGTGGCAGCTCACCGGGCAGACTCAACGCCTGACTCACGCCCGTCAAAACCCCATGCAACGCTGCAAAACTCCACGGTGTGACAAACGCGAGCATCACAATCAGGTCATACCAGGCACTGCCTTGCACCAACCGGCGATATTGCGTTGTAGTCCACATCGACATTGCTCCATCAATTCAGGGAGCAACAAGGCTAAAGCCTGGAGTATGCTCTAGGGTCAAGTCCCCTTCGAGACGTGATGATGCGCATCGGTGAATTAGCCCAGGCCAGCGCCGTCAGCCACGACACGTTGCGCTTCAACAACGGCTCGGGCAACAGTGTCCATTGAATCCACGACTCTGAATTTTCAAGGAAGCCACTCATGTCCAAGGCAAAAACCGCACTCATCATCGGTGCCTCCCGAGGGCTTGGCCTCGGGCTGGTGAAAACCCTGTTGGCCGATGGCTGGCAAGTCACCGCCACCGTGCGCGATCCGCAAAAAGCCGAAGCCTTGCAGGCCCTGGGCAAGGTGCGGATCGAAAAGCTCGACATGGACGATCAGCAAGCGGTGTCCGCCCTGAGCCAGCAACTCAAGAACGAAGTGTTTGACCTGTTGTTCGTCAATGCCGGGGTCAAGGGCACGGAGGTGCAGACGCCGAACGGCGGCGCGACAATGGCCGAAGTCGGTCAACTGTTCTTCACCAACGCCGTGGCGCCGATCAACCTGGCCCAGCGCTTTGTCGACCAGATCCGCCCGGACACCGGCGTGCTGGCCTTCATGAGTTCGGTACTGGGCAGCGTGACCATGCCCGACGCGCCGGAGCTGGCGTTGTACAAGGCCAGCAAAGCGGCGCTGAACTCCATGACCAACAGCTTCGTCACTCAGTTGGGCGAAACCGGGCTCACCGTGCTGTCACTGCATCCGGGCTGGGTGAAAACCGACATGGGGGGTGAAGGCGCTGACATCGACGTGGAAACCAGCACCCGCGGTCTGGTGGATCAGGTGAATGCGTATATCGGCAAGGGCGGACATCACTTCATCAATTACCGGGGTGAAACCATTCCCTGGTGACCCCGCCAGCCCTTTGTAGGAGCTAGCTTGCTAGCGAAGGCGGTGTGTCAGGCAACGATGGTGTCGACTGGAATATCGCTTTCGCTGGCAAGCCAGCTCCTACAGGGTTTTGCGCCCACCTGGTCGGACCGGGCTTGCCCGTGACGGCGTTTTGATCGAAACTTCGCACCTCGCCTCCCCGGCGACCCTGGATCAGCAGACAGGGCAACACTGAGCTGGCAACCCTGAACCCAACTTTCAGAGGAGCCGGCCAACATGCCTGCGACCCGTATCTGGTTAAAAAATCCCCTCGCCATTTTCACGGCCAACGGTCTCGATGCCCGTGGCGGTCTGGTGCTGCAAGATGGTTTGATCGTCGAAGTACTCGGCGCCGGTCAACAACCGTCCGCACCGTGCAGTGAAGTGTTCGATGCCCGCGAGCATGTGATCCTGCCCGGGCTGATCAACACCCATCACCACTTCTATCAGACCCTGACCCGCGCCTGGGCGCCGGTGGTCAATCAGCCGCTGTTCCCGTGGCTGAAAACCCTGTACCCGGTCTGGGCACGCCTGACCCCGGAAAAACTCGCTCTCGCCACCAAAGTCGCGCTGGCTGAATTGCTGCTGTCCGGTTGCACCACCGCGGCCGACCATCACTACCTGTTCCCGGAAGGTCTGGAAAATGCCATCGACGTGCAAGTCGAGAGCGTTCGCGAACTGGGCATGCGGGCCATGCTGACCCGCGGCTCCATGAGCCTCGGTGAAAAGGACGGTGGCCTGCCGCCACAACAGACCGTGCAGGAAGGCGAAGTGATCCTCGCCGACAGCCAGCGCCTGATCGCCGAATACCACGAACGCGGTGACGACGCGCAAATCCAGATCGCCCTCGCACCGTGCTCGCCATTCTCGGTGACGCCGCAAATCATGTCGGACAGCGCCGAACTGGCGAACAAACTCGACGTGCGCCTGCACACCCACCTGGCAGAAACCCTCGACGAAGAAGATTTCTGCCTGCAACGCTTCGGCCTGCGCACCGTGGACTATCTGGACAGCGTCGGCTGGCTCGGCCCGCGTACCTGGCTGGCCCATGGCATCCATTTCAACCCGGATGAAATCGCCCGCCTCGGCGCCGCCGGCACCGGCATTTGCCATTGCCCGAGTTCGAACATGCGCCTGGCCTCGGGCATATGCCCGAGCATCGAGCTGACCGATGCCGGCGCCTTGCTTGGTTTGGGCGTGGATGGTTCGGCATCCAACGATGCCTCGAACATGATGCTCGAAGCGCGTCAGGCCCTGTACATCCAGCGCCTGCGCTACGGCGCCGAGAAGATCACCCCGGAGCGCGTGCTCGGCTGGGCGACCAAAGGTTCGGCCAGTCTGTTGGGGCGTACCGATATCGGTGAACTGGCCGTGGGCAAGCAGGCCGACCTGGCCCTGTTCAAGCTGGATGAATTGCGCTTCTCCGGCAGCCATGATCCGGTTTCGGCACTGCTGCTGTGCGGCGCCGATCGCGCGGACCGGGTGATGATCGGCGGCAAATGGCGGGTGATCGATGGGCAGGTCGAAGGGCTGGACCTGAAAGGGTTGATTGCCGATCACAGCCAGGCGGCTCGGCAATTGATCGCCGGGGTCTGACACACCCAGATCAAACTGTGGGAGCGAGCTTGCTCCCACATTGGTTTTGTGGAGGGTCATGGCCATCTGGATTGGCGCACCAGTGGATGGCAGCTGTGCAAGGACCTGCACTGTTATCGGACTTCAAGGACCTGTCGCGAGCCGGCTCGCGATAGCATCACCGCGGATTCACGTTTTGTTGTCTTGTTGGTCAGCAATTTGCATTGCCCTGTGCGAGCCCGAGAGCCCAGCCAACCTCACAACAAAATGGAGTTCCAATTCATGCACAACCGTCCGTTGAAGAAGCTGCTTTGCGTCGTTGCGACGGCCATCGGCCTGAGCGCCGGTTTGACCGTCAGTGCCAACGAACCGTTGAAAGTCGGCTTCGTCTACATCGGCCCGATTGGTGACCACGGCTGGACGTACCAGCATGAACAGGGGCGTAAGGAGCTCGCAGAAAAATTCGGTGCGCAGATCACCACCAACTATGTGGAAAACGTCGCCGAAGGCGCCGACGCCGAGCGGGTGATCCGCAACATGGCCAAGGACAAATACGACCTGATCTTCACCACCTCTTTCGGCTACATGAACCCGACCGTGAAAGTCGCCAAACAGTTTCCCATGGTGACCTTCGAGCACGCCACCGGTTACAAGCAGGACAAGAACCTCGGCACTTACCTGGCGCGCACTTACGAGGGCCGCTACGTCGGTGGCTTCCTCGCGGCGAAGATGACCAAGACCAGGAAAATCGGCTACGTCGCCTCGTTCCCGATCCCGGAAGTGATCCGCGACATCAACGCCATCCAACTGGCATTGAACAAGTACAACCCCGGCACCGAGATCAAGGTGGTGTGGGTCAACTCATGGTTCGATCCGGGCAAGGAGGCGGATGCCGCCAACGCGCTGATCGATCAGGGTGTGGATGTAGTGTTCCAGCACACCGACAGCCCAGCGCCGATCCAGGCCGCCGAACGTCGCGGCGTGTTTGCCGTGGGCTACGCTTCGGACATGGCGCACTTCGGACCGAAAGCGGTGCTGACCTCCATCGTCAACGACTGGGGCCCGCACTACATTCAGGCAACCCAAAACGTGATCGACCATGACTGGAAATCCCGGGACTATTGGGGTGGGTTGAAGGAAGGCACGGTTGAACTGCCGATCAGCGACCTGGTGCCGACAGCGGTGAAGAGCGAAGCCGAGCAGATCATCGCCGATATCAAGAGCGGTGCGCTGCAACTGTTCACCGGGCCGATCAAGGATCAGGCCGGAGTCGAGAAAATCCCGGCGGGCGTAAGCGCGACCACGGCGCAACTGGCGTCGATGAATTACTACGTGGAAGGCATGAAGGCCGAGATGCCGAAGTAATTTCCAGCCATAACACACCCTCTGTAGGAGCTGGCTTGCCAGCGAAAGGGCCATTCGATCCAGCATTTTCGTTGAATGGGATGACGCTTTCGCTGGCAAGCCAGCTCCTACAGAAGGTCTTACCGTACTCATCAGGACAGCCAGATGAACCTGCTCCCGATCATCGACATCGCCCCGCTCTACAGCGACGACCCATCCCCTTGGTCAGCCGTGGCCAAACAAATCGACCTCGCCTGCCGCGAATGGGGTTTCTTCTACATCAGGGGCCACTCGATCAGCGCTGCACGAATCGACGAGCTGCTCGACAGTGCCAAGCGTTTCTTCGCCCAACCCTCCGCCGAAAAACTCAAGATCGACATCACCCAGAGCCGTCACCATCGCGGCTACGGCGCCATCGCCACTGAGCAGCTCGACCCGAGTAAACCCAGCGACCTGAAGGAAACCTTCGACATGGGCCTGCACCTGCCGGCCGAGCACCCTGACGTACTGGCGGAAAAACCCTTGCGCGGTCCCAATCGCCATCCGTCCATGCCCGGCTGGGAAGCGCTGATGGAGCAACACTACGTCGACATGCAAGCCCTCGCACAAACGCTGTTGCGGGCGATGACCCTGGCGCTGGGGATTGAGCGCGATTTCTTCGACACACGCTTCAAAGACCCGGTCAGCGTGCTGCGGATGATCCATTACCCGCCGCGCCACACCGCCAGCTCCGCCGAGCAGCAAGGCGCCGGCGCCCACACCGATTACGGTTGCATCACCCTGCTCTATCAGGACGCCGCCGGTGGCTTGCAGGTACGCAGCGTCAAGGGTGAGTGGATCGACGCACCGCCCATCGAAGGTACGTTCGTAGTCAACCTTGGCGACATGATGGCGCGCTGGAGCAACGACCGCTATCTGTCGACGCCGCACCGGGTGATCAGCCCGCTCGGCGTGGATCGTTATTCGATGCCGTTCTTCGCCGAGCCGCACCCGGATACCCGCATCGAATGCCTGCCCGGTTGTCAGGATGAACAGCACCCGGCGAAATACCCGGCCACCACCTGCGCCGAGTTCCTGCTCTCGCGCTTCGCCGATACCTACGCTTATCGACGGGAACTGAAAGTGCTGTGATGAACCGCCTGGTCAGGTTTTACCAACTGTTGCGGCAACCCTCTGTAGAATGGCGACCATTGCACCTGATGAGAAAAGAATCATGTATGACTGGCTGAACGCCCTGCCCAAGGCAGAATTGCACCTGCACCTGGAAGGCTCGCTGGAACCCGAACTGTTGTTCGCCCTGGCCGAGCGCAACAAGATTGCCCTGCCATGGAACGACGTCGAAACCTTGCGCAAGGCGTATGCCTTCAACAACCTGCAGGAGTTTCTCGACCTGTATTACCGGGGTGCCGATGTGCTGCGCACATCCCAGGATTTCTATGACCTGACCTGGGCGTACCTGTTGCGCTGTAAAGAACAGAACGTGATTCACACCGAACCGTTCTTCGACCCGCAGACCCACACCGACCGAGGCATCCCGTTCGAAGTGGTGCTCAACGGCATCGCCGCCGCGCTGAAGGATGGCGAGCAGCAACTGGGTATCACCAGTGGTTTGATCCTGAGCTTCCTGCGCCATCTGAGCGAAGACCAAGCGCAGAAAACCCTCGACCAGGCGCTGCCGTTCCGCGATGCGTTCGTCGCCGTGGGCCTGGACAGCTCCGAGATGGGCCATCCGCCGAGCAAGTTCCAGCGCGTGTTCGACCGTGCCCGTCACGAAGGCTTCCTGACCGTCGCTCACGCCGGTGAAGAAGGCCCGCCCGAGTACATCTGGGAAGCCATCGATCTGCTGAAAATCCAGCGCATCGACCATGGCGTGCGCGCCATCGAAGACGAGCGCCTGATGCAGCGTATCATCGACGAGCAGATCCCGCTGACCGTGTGCCCGCTGTCGAACACCAAGCTTTGCGTGTTCGATCACATGTCACAGCACAACATTCTCGACATGCTGGAGCGCGGCGTAAAAGTGACCGTGAACTCCGATGACCCGGCGTACTTCGGTGGCTATGTCACCGAGAACTTCCATGCGCTGTACACCCACCTGGGCATGACTCAGGATCAGGCCAAACGCCTGGCGCAGAACAGCCTCGATGCGCGGTTGGTGAGACCCTAGGCAGCACCGCAAATCCAACTGTAGGAGCTGGCTTGCCAGCGAAAGCGCCCTCCCATTCACCAAAAATGTTGAATGTGGCAATGGCTTCGCCGGCAAGCCAGCTCCTACAGATTGGGGTAAGGTTTTAAAACGCCAGTTCCAGTTCGGTTTCCTGGGCGAAGCGATGGATCTCGCGTTGCCCGGAGGCCGTCACCTGCAAGGCTCGGGAATCGTTGACCAGGCTCAACCACCCCGACTGCATGAACAGCTGCAACAACGCCGCGCCCAGCGAGCCGCCCATGTGCGGGCGTCTTTCGCTCCAGTCAGGGCATGCGCAGGCAACCCTGCCGTTGTGATGGGCCAGCGCCTGGATGAATACGCCCCGTGCCGCCAACTCCGTCGCGCCCTTGAGCGTGACCGTGACCCGCTGATCAAACTGTTCGATCCAGCCTGCCTCCAACAGCCGCTGATACAGATCGGCGGACAGGGTGCCCCCCAAGTGATCGTCACACAGTCGGGCACTCAGCAATGACGAACGTACCGCCCGGGGTTTGACGAGAGGCGCATTGCGTTTGAATACCTGCGCAACGTCGTGGGGTGCGCTGGCGAAGGTCGCGCTGGCCAGTGCCTCGATTGCCGCCCCGACCTCGGGTGCGGCCAGGCGGAAGAAGCGTTTGCGACCGCGGCTTTCAACCCTCAACAGCCCTCCAGTGGACAAACGTCCCAGGTGTGCACTGGCCGAAGACGGTGACAGGCCGGCCAGCAATGCCAACTCTTCGGTTGTTCGCGCCGAACCGTCCATCAAGGCCCACATCATTGCGCTGCGCTTTGGGTCAGCCAGCAATGTGGCGATCTGGCTGATGCAAGGTGCATGTTCCATGTATTCACTCCCTGTTGAATCGTTTCGTTTACTGCCCAGAAACATCTTGACCAGTAATGTGTCGTCGGCCAATCCGTGGAAACTGCCATAAACCCGGCAACGCCTTGCTCACTCATTTGCGCTGCCTGGCCGATGCTGCGAAGGCCAGAAGGATGACCGTGCAGCCGGACCGACTCGAGCGTGGGCCCGCCATTGGGGGATCGACGCTACCTACATGATGAGGGCGCTAGTATATGCGGGTTGGTCGCCGGATCCTGTCCTCCGCCCGGCATAGGTGGTGATCGTTCCTGAGAGAAATTTCTCTTTTTGCGTGCGACTAATGATTGATATCCGAAAAACCCGGAAATTGCCTGCTCAAAAGTTCACATCGGCTGGCAAGCATTTCACGCAAGAGGTTCACCGGCTTACTCAATTGCGCGCGATGGGCGCACAACAGATTCAGCGGTGCGCGCTCACAGAGCAGTTCCGGCATCAGCACCTTCAAGCGACCGGCCAGTACATCGGCGGCGACATCCAGCCAGGACTTGTACGCGATCCCGGCGCCCGCCACCGCCCAAAGGCGCACCACATCGGCATCGTCACTGAAACGATCACCGCTGACAGTCAGGCTGACTTCGCGTTTGCCGTCGTGAAAACTCCAGTGGTCGTGGACCCGGCTGCCGAGCATGTACAACAGGCAATTGTGCTGTGCCAATTGCTCAAGATGCCGCGGCTCGCCATGCCGGGCCAGATAACCGGGAGCGGCGCACAACACCCGGCGGTTCTGCGGGGCGATGGGCAGCGCCACCAGGCTGGAGTCCTCCGGTTCACCGTAGCGCAGGGCAATGTCTACCGGTTGGCGAAACAGGTCGGCAATGCGATCCCCCAGCAGCAGGCGCACGGTCAGTTTCGGATGTTCGCGTTGAAACTCATCGAGCCACGGCAGCAGCAGATTGCGGCCAAAGTCCGATGGCGCCGACAGTTGCAGAACTCCGCTGACCTGGTCTTGACCACTGGCCAGCAATCGCCGGCCCTCGTCGAGATTGCTCAGAGCCGCGCGGGCGTATTCGAGAAAGCCCTCGCCTTCGGCGGTCAGGCGCAGGCTGCGAGTCGAACGGGCCAACAAGCGGGCGCCGAGTTGCTGTTCGATGCGCTTGAGCGCCGCACTGGCCACCGCCGCCGACATGTCCATGCCCCGCGCGGCGGCGGACAGACTGCCCAGGTCCGCCGCCCGGACAAACAACTGCAAGTCATCGAAACGCAGCATCAGAGCACCGATTATCAAAAAAACATTGAAAGAGACTGCTCTTTTAGCCGGTTTTATCTTCAGGAGAAATAGCCAATCATCTCCCCATCGAATCTCTTCTCTATTAGTGTTCCGGAGCCGCTCATGAAAGCCATTGCCTACTACGCCTCGTTGCCAATCAGTGACGACAAGGCTCTGCAAGACATCGAACTACCGGAGCCGGTTGCCGGCCCCCGCGACTTGCTGGTGGAAGTCAAAGCCATCTCGGTCAACCCGGTGGACACCAAGGTGCGTCAGAATGTCCAGCCCGAAGGTGGCGCGCCCAAGGTGTTGGGTTGGGATGTGGCCGGTGTGGTCAAGGCGGTGGGCAGTGAGGTGACGCTGTTCCAGGCCGGTGACAAGGTGTTTTACGCCGGCTCCATCGCGCGGGCGGGTGGCAACAGCGAGTTGCATGTAGTGGACGAGCGCATCGTCGGCCGCATGCCCAGGACTCTCGGGTTCGCCGAAGCCGCTGCCCTGCCGCTCACCGCGATCACGGCGTGGGAACTGTTGTTCGAACGCCTGCAAATACGCGAAGGCAAAACCGATGAAGGCCAGAGCCTGTTGATCGTCGGCGCGGCGGGTGGCGTGGGCTCGATGCTTACGCAGCTCGCTCACCAACTGACGGCCCTGCAAGTCATCGGCAGCGCTTCGCGTGCGCAGACCCAAAGCTGGGTGAGGGAACTGGGCGCCGATCTGGTGATCGACCACAGCCAGCCACTCTGCGAAGCACTCAAGCGTGCCGGCGTGGATCAGGTCACCCACGTCGCCAGCCTGACCCAGACCGACCAGCACCTGGACCAATTGGTCGAAGCATTGGCGCCCCAGGGCAAGCTGGCGCTGATCGATGACCCCAAGGCGCTGGACGTGACCAAGCTCAAGCGCAAGAGCCTGTCACTGCACTGGGAGTTCATGTACACCCGTTCGCTGTTTGAAACCGCGGACATGATCGAGCAGCACAACCTGCTCAATCGCGTCGCCTGGCTGATCGATGCCGGGACCCTGAAAACCACGGTGGGCGAACACTTCGGCACGATCAACGCGGCCAATTTGCGCCGTGCCCATGCCCTGCTGGAGAGCGGCAAAGCCAAGGGCAAGATTGTGCTGGAAGGGTTCTGAGGCGCTGAAAAAAACCATCGCTGATTTCATGTTTTCCGTCGGCGACCGGGTAGTTCCGGTCGCCGACAATCCCTGTGGGCGTCCTCGAAAAGTCGTGTTTTTTTAGTTACAAACCGTCAGTCCGACAATTGATCCTTGTCACAATGGTGCTCGAATTCGGGACTACAATCGAAACTCCTGTGAGGCAGTCTTTTACGAGACATCTTTTACAAGTGGAGTTCAGCTATGAAGATCCTGATAAAAGAACTGGCAAAGTCCCAGTGGCAAGTTCGCTTAGACCAACATGCTGTGACGTTCCGCAGCGAAGCAGAAGCTCGCGCATTCACGCGTACTCTTGAAGCTCGCATCCAGGCCCCTCACCAGATTCCCGTCCTCCACCCGCAGCGTGCAGCCGGCTGATTACGGCCTCAAACCTGGGCTTGCACCAGCGCCCGGGCATTTTGCAAACGCCGGGTGAGCAACGCCGCGCTCACCACCAGAATTCCACACAGGCTGATGACCATGGCCATCGGCACGGCGCTGCCGTCGTGCAACACGCCCACCAGCGCAGAGGCACCGGCAGCCACGCTGAATTGCAGGCAACCGAGCAGCGCCGATGCACTGCCGGCCCGCCCACCCTGCCCGCTCATCGCACAGGCCGCAGCGTTGGGACTGATGCAACCGAGGCTGGCGATACAGATGAACAATGGAATCAGCAGCGGCCACAGGTGTGCCGGGTGCAGGGAGCTGACAGCGAGCAGGGTCAAACCGGCCGCCAGATATACCCACACTGCACGCACCAGCAAGAAGGCCGGACCACGCTTGGCCAGCAACCGCGCATTAACCTGTGCCACCAGAATGAAGCCCGCCGCATTGATGCCGAACAGCCAGCCAAAATGCTCGGCCGGAACGCCGTAGAGCTTGATGATGATAAAGGGTGAACCGGCGATGTAGGCAAACATCCCGGCGATGGCGATGCCCCCGGTCAAGGCATGGCCGAGGAACACCGGGTCGGCCAGTAACCGACCGTACTGACGCAGCGCACCCGATAGCGGTTGGCGCGGTATGTGGGCCGGCAAGCTTTCCGGCAATCCCGTCGCAACCGCGAGCCCCGCCAGCGCACTGAAAGCGCTCAAGGCCAGGAAGATCGACTGCCAGCCTGTCGTGTTGACCAGCAACCCACCCAACAATGGCGCGAGGATCGGCGCCAGCCCCATCACCAGCATCAACTGCGAAAAGACTTTCGCCGAACCCACCGCATCACACTTGTCGCTGACCACCGCCCGGGAAATCACCATCCCCGCGCAGCCGCCCAACGCCTGGACGAAACGCGCGCCGATCAGCCATTCCAGACTCGGCGCATAGGCACACGCCACAGAGGCAAGAGTGAACAGGCCGACACCGGTGAGCAACGGAACGCGTCGCCCGAAACGATCCGCCACCGGACCATAGGCCAACTGACCGATGGACAAGCCAAGGAAGTACGCCGCCAACGTCATCTGAACGTGATTTTCGTCCGTCCCGAAAGCCAGAGCCATGGCCGGGAAGGCTGGCAGATAGAAGTCGATCGCCAGCGGACCGAAAGCGCTCAAGGCGCCAAGTATCAAAATGGTACGCAAGTTCATCAGGCATCCAATTGGGCAGAAGTCGGCAGCCCGACAGTCTAGCCGCGCATGGACGCCTTGAACATTACGGTAGCTCGCTAACTATTAAAATCAGGCCAGTTTGACACCGTAGCCTTCTTCGCTGATTGCCTCGATCACTTGCTGAGCGGTCAGCGCACTTTCGACACCGACCTCCCTGGCCGCCAGATCGACCCGCACACTGGCCGCCGGGTCTTTGGTCTGGACCGCCTGAGTGATGGCCTTGACGCAATGACCACAAGACATGCCTTCAACGTTGAACACTTGCATGGGATGACTCCTTTTCCGAGGGTTGAAGCCAGTTTCGAGCTTGCCACCATGGCAAGGTCAAGTTCTGCCGCTAGCTGCCGGGCTGGCAATCAGCGCCGGGCTCGGCCAAGCTGCGTCCATCAATGACTCGAACTCAGGAGATTCAGCCATGCGCTGGTCAGCTTTCAGCCTGTTTGGCTTTCTCAGCCTTTTCACTGCCGTGCCTTCGGTCAGTGCTGCCGGTCAGGACTATGGTGTGCTGATCATTTCCCGCGAGCGCCTGGAAGTCGCGACCAGCTGCGAAATCGGTGTGTACCTCCAGGATCAACTGGCAGCGCGGCTGTTTCAGGAGCAAAGCACTTCGTTCAACCTGCCGCCGGGCATCGTCTCGCTGCGCCTCAAATTGCTCCCGGGCCAGGTGCCGGGTTGCAATCCGGGCATGCTCGCCCCGGGTTCGCAGAATATCCAGCTCAAGGCTGGGGATGTGCTCAAGTACCGGATCGCGATGACGCAGGAAGGGATGTACCTCAAGCGTGCCGGTCTTGGTTACTGATGGGTTACTTGATCTGAAGCATGGCACTTGACCTTGCCAGCATGGCAAGGTTGATCCTGTGGTTATCTACTACAGGGAGTGCGACCGATGTCCGAATCCACCACGTTCGACCTGCCGATTGCCGGCATGACCTGCGCCAGTTGCGCCGGGCGCGTCGAGCGCGCCTTGAGCAACGTCATGGGCGCCAGTGCCGTCAGCGTCAACCTCGCCACTGAACAGGCGCGGGTGCAGGCACCCAGCGACAGCCTGCCGGCCTTGATGGATGCCGTGGTCAAGGCCGGCTACAGCGTGCCGCAGCACAGCCTGGAACTGAGCATCGACGGCATGACCTGCGCATCCTGCGTCGGTCGGGTCGAGCGTGCGCTGGGCAAGGTTGCGGGAGTGAAAAGCGTCAGCGTCAACCTGGCCAACGAACGCGCGCACCTTGAACTGCTCGGCCAGATCGATCCGCAAACCTTGATCGCCGCAGTGACCAAGGCTGGCTACACCGCCAGCGTCTGGGAAGCCGAACACCCGTCAACCGACAACCAGCAACAACGCCTGCATCGCGAACGCCTGGCACTGGTCATTGCCATTGCCCTCGCCTTGCCATTGGTATTACCGATGCTGCTACAGCCCTTCGGCGTGCATTGGATGCTCCCGGCATGGGTGCAATTTGCCTTGGCCACGCCGGTGCAATTCATCTTTGGCGCACGGTTTTACGTCGCCGCATGGAAAGCCGTGCGCGCCGGGGCCGGCAACATGGATTTGCTGGTCGCCCTGGGCACCAGCGCCGGTTATGGCTTGAGCCTGTACGAATGGGCCACCGCCGCCGGGCGCATGCCGCACCTGTATTTCGAAGCCTCGGCGGTGGTGATCGCTCTGGTGCTGCTGGGCAAGTACCTGGAAAGCCGCGCCAAGCGCCAGACGGCCAGCGCCATCCGTGCCCTCGAAGCCTTGCGCCCGGAACGGGCGATCCGGGTGATCGATGGCCACGAGCAAGACGTCGCCATCAGCGCCCTGCGCCTCGATGACCAGGTGATGGTCAAACCCGGCGAACGCTTCCCGGTGGACGGCCTGGTGGTTGAAGGCCAGAGCCATGCCGACGAAGCGCTGATCAGCGGCGAGAGCCTGCCGGTGCCCAAGCAGCCCGGCGACAAAGTCACCGGTGGCGCGATCAACGGTGAAGGCCGGTTGCTGGTGCGTACCCAGGCCCTCGGTGCGGAAACCGTGCTGGCGCGGATTATCCGTCTGGTGGAAGACGCCCAGGCCGCAAAAGCGCCGATCCAGAAACTGGTGGATAAAGTCAGCCAGGTGTTCGTACCCACCGTGTTGCTGATTGCCCTGGCCACCCTGATCGGCTGGTGGCTGTACGGCGCGCCGATGGAAACCGCGCTGATCAATGCCGTGGCGGTGCTGGTGATCGCCTGCCCGTGCGCCCTGGGCCTGGCCACACCAACAGCGATCATGGCCGGTACCGGCGTGGCGGCGCGCTACGGGATTCTGATCAAGGACGCCGAAGCACTGGAGCGTGCCCATGAAGTCAGCGCAGTGGTGTTCGACAAGACCGGCACCCTGACCTCCGGCGCCCCGCGCATTGCTCATCTAAGTGCCATCGACGGTAATGAGGCGAGCCTGCTGCAACTGGCCGGCGCCCTGCAACGCGGCAGTGAGCATCCGCTGGCCAAGGCTGTGCTGGATGCCTGTACCGAGCGCGGCTTGAAGGTGGCCGATGTCAGCGACAGCCAGTCCCTCACCGGCCGCGGCATCGCCGGCAGCCTCGAAGGGCGTCGCCTGGCGCTGGGCAATCGGCGCCTGCTGGAGGACAGCGGTTTGAACGCCGGGCCATTGGCCGACTCGGCGACTGCGTGGGAAAAAGAAGGCCGGACCTTGTCCTGGCTGATCGAACAATCCCCCGAACCTCACGTGCTGGGCCTGTTCGCCTTCGGTGACACCCTCAAGCCCGGCGCACTGCAAGCGGTACAGCAACTGAGCGCACGGAACATCAGTAGCCATCTGCTGACCGGCGACAATCGTGGCAGCGCCAACGTGGTGGCCCAGGCTCTGGGCATCCAGGATGTGCATGCCGAAGTGCTGCCGGCGGACAAAGCCGCCACGGTCGCCGCACTGAAACAAACCGGGGTGGTGGCAATGGTCGGTGACGGCATCAACGACGCCCCTGCACTGGCCGCCGCCGACATCGGCATCGCCATGGGTGGCGGCACCGACGTCGCCATGCACGCTGCCGGCATCACCCTGATGCGCGGTGATCCGCGACTGGTGCCGGCCGCTTTGGAGATCAGCCGCAAGACCTACGCCAAGATTCGGCAGAATCTGTTCTGGGCCTTCGTCTATAACCTGATCGGCATCCCGCTGGCGGCATTCGGCTTCCTCAACCCGGTGCTGGCCGGTGCGGCCATGGCATTGTCGAGCGTTAGCGTGGTGAGCAATGCGCTACTGTTGAAAACCTGGAAACCCAAGGACCTGGAGGACAACCGATGAACATCGGCCAAGCGGCCCGCCACAGCGGCCTGAGTGCAAAGATGATCCGTTATTACGAATCCATCGGCCTGCTCAAGACAGCCCATCGCACCGACAGCGGCTACCGGGTATACGGCGATGACGATCTGCACACGCTGGCGTTCATCAAGCGCTCGCGGGACCTGGGGTTTTCCCTGGAAGAAGTCGGCAAGTTGCTGGCCCTCTGGCAAGACCGCCAGCGCGCCAGCGCCGATGTGAAAGCCCTGGCCCGCCAGCACATCGATGAGTTGAACCAGAAGATCCTCGAACTCGGCCAGTTGCGCGACACCTTGCAGGACCTGGTTGAGCACTGCCAGGGCGATCATCGACCGGATTGCCCGATTCTGAAAAATCTGGAGTCGGGGTGTTGTGCCCCCCCTACTCATGCCTGACCCTGTGGGAGCGAGCTCGCTCCCACAGATATTGTGGTCTGTCACATTGATTGTGTTGCGCACAAAAACCCGGCCGAAGCCGGGTTTTGCATTAACCGATCACTGCATCCAGGGCGGAGGCGGTTCTTCGGTCTTGCCCGGCGGCGCATCGTCCGCCGCGCGTACGGCTTGCTTGCGTTCTTCATCCAGGCGCGCGGCCTCGATCTCGCGCATGATGCCGCCCACGTCGGCCAGTTCTTCCGTGTCGGCGAACTCGCCGGTCAGGACGCTGGCCGGGTGCAAGGTGCCGGCCTCGTACAAGGCCCACATTTCCTTGGCGTACCTGGTCTTCTTCAGCTCCGGCGCAAACCGCCCGAAGTAGGACGCCATGTTGCCCACGTCCCGCTCCAGCATGCTGAACGCGTGGTTGTTGCCTGCCGCGTCCACCGCTTGCGGCAGGTCGATGATGACTGGACCGGTCGGCGTCAGCAGCACGTTGAACTCGGACAGGTCACCGTGCACCAGACCGGTACACAACATCAGCACGATCTGGGAAATCAGATACGCGTGATACTCGCGCGCCTCGTCCGGTTCCAGCACCACATCGTTCAGACGCGGCGCGGCATCACCGTACTCGTCGGCCACCAGTTCCATGAGCAGTACGCCTTCGAGGAAGTCGTACGGTTTGGGCACCCGCACACCGGCATTGGCCAGGCGGAACAGCGCCGCCACTTCGGCGTTCTGCCAGGCGTCTTCGGTTTCCTTGCGACCAAATTTGGAGCCCTTGGCCATCGCCCGGGCCTGACGGCTGTTGCGTACCTTGCGGCCTTCCTGGTACTCGGCCGCCTGACGGAAACTGCGTTTATTCGCCTCCTTGTAGACCTTCGCGCAACGCAATTCGTTGCCGCAGCGCACCACATAAACAGCTGCTTCTTTACCACTCATGAGTGGGCGCAGCACCTCGTCGACCAGACCGTCCTCGATCAGGGGTTCAATGCGTTTTGGAGTCTTCATCAGCTTTTATTGTGGGTCCTTTATTACCAAACACGCGAAAGTCATTCGTTATACGGCAATCCACCCACGGGCGGGAGGGGTTGCCGACCTATGAGTATTGCAGAAGCACACAATGTGCCGATTTCATCAGGAAAAACCGACGACTGCCACGGGTCGCTCCAGATCATAGCCGAGCCTGCGTCACTTGTTGTGCCTAGGTATTGAGGGCAACTGCGACAGAAGCTGACACCACAGCTCATACCTTCCGTAGGATTTTTCCCAACTGGCCTCAATTTCCTCCGACAACAGCCGAAGTCCTTAGTGACAAAGTGAAATGTCCGACAATCGCTGTCACAACAAAGGCGATGCCGCACTCAAGGACCCGGGTTGACCAAGAACGTTTACGGCTGCCAATAAACCGCGAGTCATCTGCACTGCGTGGGCCTACAAGAAAATCTGGAGCGCGGATGAACATCAAACAGAAGTTGACCTGGGCGTTTGCAATCATCGCCTGCCTGCCCGTGGTGCTGGTCGCCACCCTCGTTGTGCTGAACCTGCGCAGTGATGCCAGGGACGAATTCATCGACGGCAGTGCCCGCGAGATTCGTCAGGTCAGCAACGCCATGCAATTGTTCTTTGACGGCATCAGCCAGAACGTCGATTACCTGGCCAAACAACCGCTGATCCGAAACTCCGACGACAGCCTCAAGACTTACTTGGCCGCCAACGCCGAGAGCGTCCCTCAGGGCGAGGCTGACAAAAAAGTCTTCGCCCTGCTCCAGGACCTGGGCAACAGCCACCCGGCCTACGCCTATGCCATCCTCGGTACAGCGGCCGGCGGCTACGTGTCGTGGCCGGATGACCCAAAGCTGAACAATTACGACCCACGCCAGCGCCCCTGGTACAAGGCCGCCCAGGCCAAACCGGGCAAGCCGTTGCGCACCGAGGCCTATTACTGGGCCCAGGACGACGCGACCTACGTCAGCACCGTGCGCACCATCGACAACAAGCTGGGCACCAACGGCGGCGTGGTCAGCATCGACGTGACGCTCAAGCAGCTCACCGAAATCGTCAAACAGATCAAGCTCGGTGAAACCGGCTACCTGATGCTGCTGGAAAACACCGGCACGGTCCTGGTGGATCCGAAGCAACCGGAACACAACTTCAAACCGCTGAACAGCCTTGGCGACGGCTACGCGCAACTGGCCAAGGCCGGCAAGGGTCTGGTGGAAGTGGAGCTGAACGGCGAGCGCTACATGGCCAATGTCTGGCCGTCGGAGCAACTGGGCTGGACCTTCATCGGTCTGATCAAACAGGACGACGTGATGAGTTCCGCGACCCAGTTGACCTGGTTGATCGCCATCATCGCCGCCGTCCTGGCTGTCATCTTCGCCATCGTCGGCGCCAGTTTTGCCAGCCTCATCGTGCGCCCGATCCGCAGCGTGGCCAGCGGCCTGGAAGGCATCGCCCAGGGCGAAGGCGACCTGACCCAGAACCTGCAAATCCGTGGCAGCGACGAAACCGCGCAACTGGCCAACTGGTTCAACCAGTTCCTGACCGCGATTCGCAACCTGATCCAGAACATTGGCGGCGCGGCGGGCAAAATCCTCGACACGTCCAAGAGTTCGACCCAGGTCTCCAGCGACATGGCCGAAGCCGCCGGACGCCAGCGTGAGGCAGTGGACATGGTCTCCACGGCGTTCCACGAAATGGTTGCCACCGCCAACGAAGTCGCGCGCTCTTGCAGCCAGGCTGCGGAGTCTGCAGACAGTGGCCAGCGCCAGGCGCGCGAAGGTCAGCAACAGATCGATGCGGCGGTGAACAGTGTCGATCGCCTGAGCCAGGAAATCGAACAGTCGGCCCAGTCGATGCAACAGCTGGAACGCGACAGCAATGACATTCAGTCGATCCTGGGGACCATCCGCTCGATCGCTGAACAGACCAACCTGCTGGCGCTGAACGCCGCGATCGAAGCGGCCCGGGCCGGTGAACAGGGACGCGGCTTTGCCGTGGTGGCTGACGAAGTGCGGGCCCTGGCCAAGCGCACGGCCGACTCCACGGCGGAAATCGACGGGCTGCTGGGCACCCTGGCCAAACGTACCAGCCAGGTGACCCAACAGATGCACGCCAGCCTGGAAGTGTCCCGGCAATCGGTGACGCGCATCGGTGAGGCGCGCAGCAGCTTCGGGCAGATCCGCGAGTCGGTGGACGTGATCCGCGACATGAACACCCAGATCGCCACGGCAGCGGAACAACAGCATCAGGTGGCCGAAGACATCAACCGGCACATCAGCCAGATCCACGGCGATGCGCAACTGGTGGCGGAACTGGCCAACTCGGCGCGCCTGGACTCCCAGAGCCTGGCCGGATTGTCCAGTGAGCTGGACGGGTTGGTGCGCAGGTTCCGTACCTGATCAGCCGGAACACCATCACCCCCTGTGGGAGCAAGCTCGCTCCCACAGTTATTCTGTGTTCAGCGTTCGATAATGGCGGTCACGCCCTGCCCGCCCGCCGCACAAATCGAAATCAATCCCCGCCCCTTGCCCGCCGCATCCAGCAACTTCGCCAGGTTGGCGAGGATGCGCCCGCCTGTAGCGGCAAACGGGTGCCCCGCCGCCAGTGAACTGCCTTTGACGTTGAGTCGGCTGCGGTCAATCGAACCCAACGGCGCATCGAGACCGAGACGGGTTTTGCAATATTGCCGATCTTCCCAGGCCTTCAACGTGCACAGCACTTGCGCGGCAAAGGCTTCGTGGATTTCGTAGTAGTCGAAATCCTGCAAGGTCAGGCCATTGCGCGCCAGCAAACGTGGCACGGCGTAGACCGGCGCCATCAGCAAACCTTCCACGCCGTTGACGAAATCCACCGCCGCCGCTTCGCCGTCGCGCCAATAGGCAAGAATCGGTAACCCTCTCTCCTTCGCCCATTCTTCGCTGCCCAGCAGCACCAGTGACGCACCATCGGTCAGTGGTGTGGAGTTACCTGCGGTCAGGGTGCCCCTGGCGCTTTTCTCATAGGCCGGTTTGAGCGCGGCGAGCTTCTCCAGCGTGGAGTCCGGGCGCAGGTTGTTGTCGCGGGTCAGGCCCAGGAACGGTGTCATCAGGTCGTTGTGCCAGCCTTCGGCGTAGGAGGCAGCCAGTTTCTGATGGCTCTCGAGTGCCAATTGATCCTGTTCTTCGCGGGGGATGTTCCAGGTCTGGGCCATCAGCTCGCAATGCTGGCCCATAGACAACCCGGTGCGCGGCTCACCGTTGCGCGGGAACTCGGGGAGCAGATGTTTGGGGCGCAATTGCAGCAAGGTTTTCAGTTTGTCGCCGGTGGTTTTCGCGCGATTGGCTTGCAGGAGGATCTTGCGCAGGCCGTCGCTGATGCTGATCGGCGCATCCGAGGTGGTGTCCACGCCACCGGCAATGCCGCAGTCGATCTGGCCCAGGGCAATCTTGTTCGCCACCAGCAACGCCGCTTCCAGCCCAGTGCCGCACGCCTGCTGGATGTCATAGGCCGCAGTGGCGGGCGATAGTCGCGAACCGAGTACGCACTCGCGTGTGAGGTTCATGTCTCGCGACAACTTGAGCACGGCCCCGGCGACCACTTCGCCGATACGCTGGCCATGCAGGTTGTAACGTTCGATCAGGCCTTCGAGGGCGGCGGTGAGCATCACCTGATTACTGGCGGTGGCGTAGGGGCCATTGGAGCGGGCGAAGGGAATCCGGTTACCGCCGATGATCGCGACGCGACGCAGTTGGGTCATAAGAGCTCCTTCCAAAATTCAAATGTGAGCAAGGCCCCCTGTGGGAGCGAGTTTGAACTGGTCAAGTAATTCTGGACACCAGTTAAGGTTTCACGCCGCCAGTTTCTCCATGGCTACCGGCGACCGGTAGCCGTTGTAGCTATGGAGCCTGACGTTGTTGTAACGCATCACATAACGCT
>NZ_JAGYGN010000045.1:0-30614 GCF_019947515.1 Pseudomonas sp. A-B-19 | reverse complement strand
CCTCGCGGGCGGCATGAAGAACATCAACGGCTGGAACGTCGGCGCGTTCTTCGGTGACCAGGCGTTCTACAAAGGCGATTGGCTGATGCGGGCTGGCGCCGCGAAGGGCGGTCTGTACGGCAACAACGCTACCGAGGCGACGTACCCCTACACGCGTACCGACGGCAGCGGCCAGACGCTCGATACCGGCAAGCGCAACTACACGCTGACCTTCCCGGCCGGCAAACTGCCGCCGGTCAATGCCTTCTGGTCGGTGACCATGTACGACGGCAAGAGCCAGCTGCTGATCAAGAACCCGATCAACCGCTACCTGATCAATTCGCCGATGCTGTCGGCGATGAAGAAGAACGCGGACGGTTCGCTGACCCTGTACATCCAGAAGGATTCGCCGGGCAAGGCCAAGGAAGCCAACTGGTTGCCGGCACCTGACGACACGGTCTATCTGGTGATGCGCCTCTATTGGCCGAAGGCCACGGCGCCTTCGATTCTTCCCGCCGGCAGCGGCAGCTGGCAGCCGCCGGCCGTGGTGGCATCGAAGTAACGCGAACTTGCGGCTGCTTGCCGATTGCAGGCAGCCGTTTGATTTGATTACTCGGTAGTTTGAAAGGGGGAGTGGCAATACGAGCTGATCGATGTATGGGGTTGTACGTTCGTCCGGTGACGATTTATCGGTGCCTGGATTGCAGGACAGTGCCGGGGGCGCACCTTTGACCGATGGTTGACGGGTGTGAGGGAGAGTTGGAGACAAATGCTTGAGTGCCTTGAGGGCTCTTACTCAATATCTCCAGATTTTACTTGGATTTACTGCTTGGCTTTCGTTTCGTTGAGCGTATTGACGAATGACCCCTTTGTATTTTGTGTACAAGCTTCAATCAGTTTTGGGGTTACTGTGAGGGTGCCATCGACATCCATTACGGCATCTACGGGCTTACCCGATTTAGTAAAACCCTCAGCGAAAAAAACGGCGCTGGGGCGATACGTTTCATCCATCTCCAAAAAGTCGCCACACGTCCACTTGTCGACAGGGGTCTTGGGCGCTTTCGCGGCCAAGACCGTTGAGCTGGTCATTATTACCAGGGTCGCTACAAGCACTTGCTTTGCATTCATTGAATTTATCTCGATACGGAGTTGCGTGGTAGAAAGCGCGAATGCTCGTTAATGGGCATTCGCAGTGACTGACTATAGGTCAGCATGATTGGACTTACCCCTACAAAACCGGACACCAACTCCCATTAAATGGATGCCGCGGCCAAACGCCTGAACTCTCTCGGTGAGCGATAGTTCAAGGCACAGTGCGGATGCTTCTCGTTGTAGTGTTCGAAGGCAATGGCCAGGTTACGCAGCGCCGTTTCTTGATCCGGCTTGGGTATGTGCGCCACGTAGTCCCGCTTGATCGTCTTCACGAAGCTCTTGGCCATGCCGTTGCTCTGCGGGCTGCGAACCGGTGTGGTCGCCGGCTGCAAGCCGATCTGCCGAGCAAACGAGCGCGTCTGTTCGGCGGTGTAAGCCGAACCGTTATCGCTGACCTTCTGTGGGATTTCAGCCACCAACTCGGCAGACGCTTACTAAAAAATGACGGATAAGGATCTTAAACTTCAAATAGCCGACGCACCTGCATGGGATCGGCGTTGCCGTTTTGTTCCAGAGGAAGGAAGTATCGTAGTTGCCATTGTTGTGTCCTAACGGCCTCTTTGGCGACTGGTTTGACCCAAGGTGGATAAACGCGGATGGCGCGTTTACCGCCTTTACCGTTAATCGCCATGATGCCCTTTGATACCAGTGTCTTCTGGTCGAAAACAAACTGTCCACGATGAGATGCATCGAACACACTCACCACAACAAAGGCTACACCGTCATCGACATCGAGAGGCGCAATGGTGTTGCCTGGTGTCGGGCGCTTCCATATCGTGACGAACTGTCCAATCTTCGTCGGCGTCGTTTTAGCCACACGGAAGACAATGGTGTGTCCGTTGAGGCCAAAGCGGTAGGCACCATACTCGGCACTCTCAGCCTCGCGCAGAGCCTGATCCGTCAATTGCATTCCCGCCGGCTTGTACACATCCTGGATAGCCGCTATCAGATCGTTCGGAATATGGCCAAGGGTAGGGTCTGCCGCGCTTGCATACTTTGTATCCGGGGCAGTCAAATCGCATTTCAACGGGAACTACTCCTAAATGACTCATTGACCATACGACCCAATCCGAAACATATGCTACGCCATTCGATATGCCGAAGCGGACTACGTGCGGTTACGTCGTGTGATCGCGCAAGGTGGGATAGCCAGACATCCTCGGAATTTGCGTCGATGTTGAAGCCGCGTCACATACACGAGGCAGGAGCCGTATGCGGTAGTTCCGCCCGTACGGATCTGAGCGGGGGGCAGCAGGTAACTGCCGTCCCTACCGCAACCGTTCAACGCTCGGCACGCTGCAAATAACGCCAGAACAGTAATGCATAGACGATGTCACCCGATGCCGCTACTGGTAATGGCCAGGGGATGCTGCCCGCCAGCCAGTGACCATAAACCACCACGACAAACAGTACTTTCAGGATTATCCCGAGCAGGATGTAGGGACGATAGTGCAGTGGATCGCGAGCGATCATCCAATAGGCCCAGCCGAATACGATAACCAGGCACGTGGTGAGTTGAATGAAGAGGGTTGAGGTGGGGGTAATTTGCAGCCCCAACAATGCAGCCACGGGTCGCAGAGCTACGAGTAGCGGAAGGCCCGCGAGTACGTTGAAACAGGCGGCAGAAGTAAACAGCTTGCGGGTATAGCTGTCGGTCATGGGATTGCTCCTGAGAGGTGGTGGCGCCTCGCATCACGCAGAGACATCCTGTAACTTTTGGGTCTCAGCCAAGCAGCTTGAGTAATGCCGGATAGCTATTGGGAAACAGCCTGCTTATCCAGAACAAGGTGCTCGACTTGTTCCCTGTGACGATGCGATTGGTCCCCTTGCGCAGCCCCTTGATGATGTCGCCGGCACAATCCTCCGGCGGCGTCAGTAGCATCTTGTCTGCCAGTTCCGTGAACCTTTCTTCTGTTTTACCGGCGGCTTTACAACGTCGTCCGGACTTCTCGATATTGGTTCGGATTCCTCCGGGGTGCACACACACGGCGCGTACACCGCTACCTTCGAGTTCAGACCATAAGGCTTCGGTCAGACCACGCACGGCGAACTTCGACATGTTGTAAGCGCTTTGCATCGGGAAACCCACCAGGCCAAATACGCTGGAAATGTTGACGATGCAGCCTTCCCGCTGGGCCTGCATCATCGGCAGGAACGCTTTGGTACCGTACAACACGCCCCACAGGTTGATACCCAGTTGCCACTCGTACTCATCGATGGAGGTGTTGGCAACTGTCCCGATGACTGCGGCGCCTGCGTTATTGATGACGAAGTGCGCCGTGCCAAAATCGCGCTTCACCTCGTCAGCATGAGCCTGGAAGGCGTCCCAGGACGATACGTCCAGGATGTAAGCTTTCGCTTTGCTGGCGTCAGGCAACAGCTTCATGGTTCTGTCGAGACCCACCTGGTTGATGTCCGACAGGGCGACATGTGCGCCCGCTTGCACCATCTGGATAGCCAACTCCCGACCAATGCCCGATCCTGCGCCAGTGATGACGACCACTTTGTCTTGGAACATGTTTTTATCCTTCTTGTTTTGATTGGTTTCGCCACTGCAAATTTTTCTGGCAAGAACTATTTGCTGAGAATGTGGATCGCGACGGCTGCCTCCTCAATACCCTGCAAGCCGCCGCCGTTCTCCTGGATTGCATGGCGTGCGCCATGTACCTGGCGTGCGCCAGCCTCTCCGCGCAGTTGCGTCACCAGTTCGTAGAGCTGGCCAATCCCGGTAGCACCGAGCGGATGACCTTTCGATTCCAGGCCACCTGAGGTATTGACCGGGATGCGCCCGCCCAGGGTGAATTCGCCACGTTCAGCCGCAGGGCCGCCCTGACCGAACGGGACCAGGCCCAGGTTTTCGACCTGAATGATTTCACCCATCGCCGAGGCGTCATGGACTTCGGCGACATGCATGTCTTGTGGCCCCAGGCCGGCCAGCTCATAGGCCAGGTTGGCTGCCAGGTGACCGACATTCAGTTCCGGCTGATCGAGCCGGCGATGGCTGAAGCTGCGGATGACACTGGCCGCTACCTTGATGCAGCGGCTCTTGTCGGCACCGATGCGTGTGAGTCCTTCCTCGGTGCACAGGATGGCGGCGGCTGCACCGTCCGACAGCGGTGCGCACATTGGCAGGGTGAGCGGGTAGGTGATCGGAGGGGCGGCAAGGATTTCGTCGATACTGAAGGCTTTGCGAAATTGCGAGTAAGGGTTATGGACCGAGTGCGTGTGGTTTTTTGCCGACACCGCGGCGATCTGCCGCTGCGTGGTGCCGTAGGTTTTCATATGCTGGCGGCACAATGCGGCATAGATGGCCATGAACTTGCTGTAAGGCTTGTCCGATTCCGACCCGGCGGGCGGCACCACGCCTTCGCCCATTTTCACCAGCGTCTGATAATTTTCTTCGGCGCGAGATACGTCCCAACCAGCCTCGAACAGCGAGAGGGCCTTGAGCTTATCCGGGATGTTCATCTTTTCCGCGCCCAACGCCAGCGCGATACTGGCTGTACCTGCCTTGAGGCTTTGCACGGCCAGATTGAAGGCTGAGCTACCCGAGGCGCAGGCATTCTCGACGTTATAGATAGGAATGCCTTGAATACCGATCTTGCTGAACACGACTTGACCGGGGATCGAGAGCTGGCCTTGCAACGGGCCATTGGTCATGCCGGCATAAAATGCGATATCGAGATCGGCGGCACTGCAGTGGGCGTCCTTCAATGCACCCTGGAAAGCCTCGCGTGCCAAGTCGTCGAGGCTGCGTTCGATGTGGCGACCGAAGACGGTCATGGCGATGCCGGCGATATAGATATTGCTCATTGAAAACTCCTTATATTCAGTTGGTCGGTGTCCAGTTCGCACCTCTGCGGTTGTGTCAGATCTTGCGGGCCGAGTTTTCCCAGTACGGCTGACGCAGTTCTTTTTTCAGCACCTTGCCCACCGGACTGCGTGGCAGGCTGGTAGTGAAGTCGACAGACTTCGGTGCCATCACGCTGCCCAGCCTGGCTTTGCACAGCTCGATAAGCTCCTGCTCGGTGGTTTCCTGGCCTGGATTGAGCTCGACCACGGCCTTGACGGCCTCGCCCCATTTTTCATCGGGCACGCCAATCACGGCGCAGTCCTGAACGGCCGGATGTCCCCACAGCACTTGCTCGACCTGGCTGGGATAGACGTTGAAACCGCCGGAAATGATCATGTCCTTTTTGCGATCGGTGAGGTGCAGATAGCCTTCGGCATCGATATGGCCGATGTCGCCGGTATGCAGCCAACCGTCGACGATGGTCTCGGCGGTCTTCTCCGGCTGCTTGTAGTAACCCTTCATGATCAGGTCGCCGCGCACGCATATTTCACCGGTTTCCCCGCGCGGCAGGATCTGGTTGGTGTCGCTCATCACTTCGACGCGGACCAGCGGGTTAGGGCGGCCGACCGAGGACAGGCGTTCGTCGTCGGCGAATTGGCCGTCCACCAGATGCTCGTCGGGACGAAAGTTGGCGATGCTGGCCGGTGCTTCGGTCTGGCCATAGCCGCCGGTCATGACCGGGCCGAAAATCTCGATAGCTTTCTTCAGCTTGTCTACCGACATCGGAGCTGCGCCGTACAACAGGAACTTCACCGAGGAGAAGTCCAGCTTCTCGATACCGGGAATCTCCAACAGCCTGTAGATCACCGTTGGCGGCAGAAAGAGCTCGCTGACCCTGTGCTGCGCAATGGCGTTCAACATCAATGCCGGATCGGGTTTGGTAATGACCACGACAGTGCCACCTTGCGCCGTGCAGGGTACGGACAACAGGCCGGCAGTGTGGGTCATCGGTGCGGCGGCCATATTCACCGGCTTTTCACCATTGCGATAAGCACAGGTCAGCAGGAAGTGGGCGATGAACGTCTGCACGCTGCGGTGGGTGTTCATCACTCCCTTTGGCGTGCCCGTTGTGCCACCCGTGGGTGAGACCGCCACCACATCGTCCATGGCATAGACGACTTCGGGACGGCTCGCCGGCTGGCCGGCGCTCCATAGTTCCAGCGAAGGTGCATCGGCAGCGTCGGCATCGATGCAGATCCAGTGCTTGATCTTCGGCAGCCTGGGCCGTAGCTCGGTGATGATTGGCGCGAAGTCGTTCTGGTAGAACATCACCTCGCAGTCGAATGCGTCGAGGATGTAGTGATTCTCTTCGCTTGAATTGCGCGCGTTGACTGGAATCCAGGTCATGTTGGCGCGCCATAGACCCAGCGTGCAGGCCCAGGCGGTGACATCGTTACCTGACCAGACGGCACCCTTGGTTTCCTTCGGCAAGCCCAGTGCGAGCAGCTTGTTGGCGATGCGACACGAGAGCTCGCCGATTTCGTTGAAGGTGTAAGAGCGCTCGCCCTGGATGTAGGCGACCCCGGCAGGGTTGATGCCCCAGCCGCGATCGTAAAAGTCGATGATGGCCATAAGTGGTTCCTGTGCCGGTAATCAGAGTTTGGTAACGGTGGCACGGGCCAGGCCGCGCTCTTCCAGGAAGCCGAGCAGATAGCGATGTCCAAAAGCCTTGGAGCCGGAAGCGAAGCCGACCTTGTTGGTGTCGTCGTCGAGCAGCCTGATCGCCGCCGCGGCCTGTAGGGCACCGGTGGAAATATAGGGTGTGACGCCATGCACGGTAGCGCGCACGGCGGACAGGTGACCGCGGCCGATTGCGATGTCGACGCTGCGTTGCAAGGTGGTGCGTTCGCGGGGCGGCATGCTCGGCGTGGTGGCCTCTACCAGGCTCCTCACCACCGCGTCCTGCTGCTCCTTGGACAAGTGCTTGTATTCCGCTTCCCACTTCTGGCTCAGGCCATGCACCATCGGCATCACATTGTTGTCGTAGAAACCGACCGCGGAGGTGCAGGCGCGCACGCGCGGATCATGCTCGAAGTAAATCGGCAGCGAGGTTCCCCCCCAAGGCAGGCAGAAAACCGGCTGCATGAAGTTGGGGTCGACAATGTTGAACGAAGCGGTGGCCGGGTGCTGCACCAGCTTGTTTTCCCACAGGTAGAACTGCTCCCGGTGGAACAGTTCGAAAATCGAAGCCGCCGAGCCCAGGCTGACCCCTGCGACATCACGCGGACCGCGGCACAGGGCGGCGGTTTCCAGCACGTCGATGCCGGGGGTTTCCAGCGCCAGTTCGGCGGCGATCTCGGAGAAGCTGTACATGTAGGACAGCGATGGCGAAACCAGCAGGCCGGCCTGACGATAGAGCTCGCCAAATTGCTCGCGAACCTGACGGACATAGCTTTGCTCGCCGGTGGTATCTATGTGGTGACAGCCGGCCTTGAGCGCGGCCTCGACGGTGGTCAGACCGAAGTTGACGAAGGGGCCGACGGTGTTGCAGACAACCTTGGCCCCCTTGAAGGCGGCGCTCAGCGACTCGACGTTGTGCTGGGCCTCGATGATTTCATAGGTCGCGGACTCCAGGCGTACCACACGTTGCGCCATCATTTCCTGCGCGCGCCTGGCATCACGCGCCACAGCGGTGAAGGGGATGTTCTGGTCGATCAGCCAGTCCATGGTCAGCATGCCGGTGTAGCCACTGGCGCCATAGACAACTACGGGATACTTAGCCATTTTTATTGTCTCCAAAGTTTATTGTCAGTCGGGTTTGGGATCAGTACTGGGGCCAGCCGTCTTCGTAGAGCTCCTGGACAAGGAACCCAAGGCGGGTGGTGAGCATCATGTTTTCGCCATCCTCGATCAGCGCGGCGCGGGCATCGCGGAACAACTTCTCCATGGGGTACTCGCGGGTCAGGCCGTTGCCGCCGAACAGCTGCATGGCATCGCTGACCACGCGCATGGCCTCTTCGGTCACGGTGACCTTGCCGGAAGCCGTGGCACAGGGGTGCCCCTGCGGGGACAGACGCGCATAGGCCAGGGAGCGGCGGGCGACAGCCCGGCAAAGCTCGACACGACGCATCATGTCGCCGATGCGGTAGCGGGTAAGCTGGTGGTTGATCAGCAGTTGGCCACCCTGCTTGCGCTCATGGCAGTAGGCCAGGGCCAGCTCGAAGGCGGAACGTGCCACGCCAGTGAACCATTGCGCCATGTGGGTGCCAGCGAACGACCAGGTCGACATGACGTTGCCGTAGTACTCGTCCTGCAGGGCCACGGCGAAGCGCTTGGGAATCCGCACGTTGTCGAAATACACCTCGCCCTGGGGCAGCGCGCGCTGACCGATCTTCTCCAGCGGCTTGCCCCTGCTGACACCGGGCAAGTCCAGGGGCACGATGACGGAAATGCCATAGGGCAAGCCATTGGCATCGTAGAAGCCGTTGCCATAGTCGGCGGTCATGTAGGCCAGAGCCACCTGGGCCACCGCGCCGTTGGACACCCAGGCCGAGCACTGGCCGTTAATGACGATCTCGTGCTCGCCGACCTTGGCGAAGAGATTGCCCTTGTTGCCTAACTGCCCCGGCACCCAGTCGCGCTGCATGTCGAAGGCGCCGATGTCGGTGCCCTTGTCTGGATGGGTAATCATCCAGCAGCCGATTTTCCCGGCACTCAGATCGATCAGCTCCTGGTTCCCTATGGCTTTGGCCATCTCGTTCGGGAAGGTGCTGACACCCAGGGAAACTGCCAGGCCGGCATCGCCCCAGCCCATTTCCTCGCTGATCATGGACTCGACGCGTATTGCCGTTTCCGGCGGCAGTTCGGCCAGCAGGTCGGAATCCAGGCCCAGCTTGGCGGCTTCGCTGAACACGCTGTAGTACGGCGAGCCGGGGGCGACCACCTGCTCTGCGGTCATCTTGTCGAGTTCCTGGCCGAGGGGGCGCATGAAATCCTTGGCAAAGCGATGCACGCTGTCCTGGATGCTGCGCTCGACCTCGTTCAGGGGCGTTTCAAAGCCGGTTATTGAAATGTCAGGCAGGTTGATCCGGTTACTCAGTTTCATGATGGGCCTCGTCATATCGCTCGGTTTTTCTTATGGCCTGCACTCTGCGCATCGAGACGCGTCAGGCGTCGGCCGGCAGTTCGCCGGCGGCGATCAGCGTGGCGCGCGTGGCCTCGACGAAAGGCTCTACGGTGTCGACGAACAGCTCTTGCAGTGGTGTCCCCTTGAACTCGGGGAGGAAGGTCTTGTTCCAGTGGCCGCACAGCGACATGCCCGCTGGGGTATCGACCATGGCGACGCCGATCGCCAGCAGGGTCTGGATGGCACCGGGACTGGAAGCTGCGTAGGCCGCGCGCCACTGCTCGGGCGTCAACTCGTTACGCTCGATCGGGCGACCCACGGCCTGTTCGCGCGCGGCCAGCAGTTCGTTCCACGAACACCAGGCCGTGGCCGCGACTGGGCAGATCGCATTACGCGAGGCCGGGTGGGCCAGCACATGCGGGATGATGCGGCCGACATCCGCGCCGGTCGACCAGGCCAGCCTGGCGTCGGGATCACCCATCACCATCACCGGCTCGAGCATGTAGTACTCGATCCAGGCACCGGCCGGAATGATGGTGTAGTCCATGCCGGCCAGTTCGATCATGCGTCGGATGAACGCCTTCTGCCGGGCCATCAAACGGTGCGTGGTGTCGGTCTGCCAGAACTGCTCGAACTCATAGATCGCGCCGTACTCGGATGGTACGAAGCGTTCGACCCCGGCTTCCTTGGCGGCAAAGATCAGCGGCATCTGCGATTCGGTGGCGTAGAGCGGCACGCAGGACACCAGGTAGTCGGTGCCACGCAGCGCCGGGACCAGCGCTTCGGCAATGGTGACGTCGACCTCCTTGATGGTCACGCCCTGACGCGCCCATTCGGCGTACTGCAGCTGTTTTTGCGCCTCGCTCTTGCTGATGCCCGACGATGAGCGTTCCACCTGTCCGGAGCGGCGCGCCAGCACATTGATATTGACCAGGCCCTGGCGGATGAACTCATTGACGCACGCGACGCCGGCGGTCCCGGTGGCGCCGAATACAGTGACGGTCTTCTTGCTCATGCTTTTCTCCTGGCTGTGATCAGTCATGCGGGCGAGCGGTTGTGCCTGCCCCGCATTAAGGCGAGTGGCGGAATGTTTGGTCGATTATTGTTCTTCCCGGCATCGACAACTCACCGGAAAAGCGGTCATATTTGTCAAAATATGCTCATCCCGAGATGCCCATGAATCCGCAACAACAGGTCCATGAAACACTGGGATTGCCCTTGCTGGGTGGCCTGGTGTGCAGTGACATCCCCTTGTATGCGGAGCGCTATTTCCTGCACACGACTGATCTATCCGTCCCGCCCGTTGACTTCATGGCCCTGCTGACCCAGTTCGGTGGCTCCCGGGCGGATGAAGGGGCAGGGGGCGAGTTGCGCTCGACATCGATGCCCCGTTTGTCAATGCTGCTGCCTGCAGGTTGTGCCACTCAGTGGCACTATTCCGGCAGCATTGATTTCGCGGTTTTTTATCTGCCCGAGCGCACTGATGGCGTGTTTCGCCAATTGCGTGAGCTATGTGCTGGCGCGCAGGCACCATTGCCCGTCAGTGATGGTTTGGTGAGCGCAGCGGCCCGGCAATTGATGGATGAGCTAAGTCTTGGGAAAGGGGCTGATCAGGGGTTCATGGCAAGATTGGCCATGGTCATGCTTGAGCAGGTGTATCGTTCGCTACGAGTTGACGCGAGCGGAGGTATTTATCCGCCGCATATTCATCTGGCGCGCCTGCATACAGTGCTGGTCTTCATTCGCGAAAATCTGGGGCAGGAACTCTCGATCAGCACGCTGGCTGGCCAGGCCGGTGTCAGCCCGGCTCATTTCCGGCGGCTGTTTCAGCGCGCCATGGGTATGCCGCCCCATCGCTATGTGATGAATGTACGACTGGAACATGCGCGTGATCTGCTCATGCAGACCGACCTGCCTATTTTGCATGTGGCGCTGGAGTGTGGTTTCAGCTCGCAGAGCCACCTGACTGCAGCGTTCAAGGTTGCGCACGCCAGTACACCGGCCGAATACAGAGCCCTGGCTGGAAGGTAGCGGATGCTTTTGCGTGGCGCGCAAGTCACTGCACCGAAAGTACGCAAGCGGCTTGTGTTGAATTGCACCGGGGTACAAACCCCCGGACTATTCCATGCTAGTGTTCGACCGTTTGGAACTGTATCCAGCGACCTTCAGACGCTCCTTGGGTAAGCGTCTCTCAACCACCAGGGTCTGAAAGAAATGGATTGCATAGAGCCCCAACTGATCCTCAAAACGACGCCGCCGCGTAGTCAGAAATCAGCACGGATGCGAAGCCGCCTGGGTATCCATACCCAGGAACTGACAGACAAAATGGTGATCGCCGTTCAAGCGCCGGCAGGCTTCGGCAAAACCTTTCTGCTGACCCAATGGCGCCGTGAATGTCTGTCTCACGGCGCCGTGGTGGCCTGGATGACGCTGGATGCACAGGATGATGGTGCGCGTTTTGTCCAGGGGCTGGGAGCTGCCATGGCCATTGGCAGCGGTCGGCCGTCGTTTGCCCGCGTATTCGAGCCTATTGCAGGACCGGGGCGTGACGAACAGGAGAGGCTGACGCAGTGGTTGGTGGAAGTGGCTGACCTGGGTAGCGAAACCGTATTGATTCTGGATGAAGTGGATACCTTGCCCGAGCTGACGATCCGGCACTCCCTGACGTACCTGCTGCACAACGCACCGGCCAATTTGCGCATCGTCATGGCCTCTCGCGCACGGTTGAATCTGCACGTGACGGACCTCGCGGCAAGGGGGCTTTTCACGACGATCATGACAGCGGCCTTACGACTGAATGTGGAAGAGGCGCTCGCCATCCTCAATGACCGTTTCGGCGCAAGGGTTGATGCCGACCTCTGCGTGCGTCTGCACGAGATAACCGAGGGCTGGCCGCTTGGCCTGCAATTGGCGATTTCGGCGTTGGAGAAGAGCCCGAACCGGAGTGCGGCAGTCGAAGGGTTGTCGACTTGTCTGGGGGATATCCAGCGTTATTTCGTCGACAGTCTGCTCGCACATCTTCGGGAGGAGCAGGTTCGTTTTCTGACCGGCATTGCATTGCTGGAAATGGTCCAGCCCTTGTTATGCGAGGCGCTGACGGGCAACGCGCGCTCGGGTGAATTGCTGAAGGAATTGTGTGCCTCGACACCGATCTTTGTTGAAAGTATCGACAGTGACTGGGTGCGCATCCATCCATTGGCGCGGGAATTTCTGCTCGGCCGTTTTGCCGACTTGCCGTTGGAGGAGCGTCAGGGTTATCACCGGCGCGGCGCTGTGTGGCTGGAACAACACGGTTTCCTGGAGCAGGCCGCCCGGCAATATCTGTTGGCCGGCATGCCCCAGCCGGCCTATACGTTGATCGGCAACTGCCTGTACGAAGTCGCGTTGCAAGGGCAGTTCAGCCGGGTGCTGGAGTGGGTCGAGGAGCTTGGCCCCGCTGACGTGTTGGCGCATCCGCGCATCTGCCTGGCAGCGGCCTGGACGTTAGCGATGGGAGCGCGTCAGGCAGAAGCGGCGCAATTGATTGCGGCTATTGAACAGCATCCGTCCGCCGACGAGGCGACACGTTGTGAAGCGGCCACCATCGCCGCCGCAGCCGCCTTCTTTGCGGACCATCCGGATCAATCCCATGAACTCATCATGCCTTGGGTCGATCGATTGCTTTCATTCTCAACCACGGTGCAAGCCTTGGTCGCGAACCTGATCGCCCGGCTGACGCTGTTGCAGGGGCAGCCGGAGAAAGCCCGACGAATTTTTCAGCGAGCACCGCTTCACGCGGGTAGACCTGGCCTTGATGCCATACGCGGGTATGGCGAGTGGGTGGTCGGTCTTGCTTATTTATACGAGGGCCGAATGGTGTCGGCGCGCACCGCGTTGCACGACAGCCTGTTGCTTGCCGAACGGGACATCGGTCGGCGCAGTCCGGTGGCGGTCATTCTGGCGAGCGCTCTGGCGACGGTGTTGCTGGAGCAGGGGGACATTCAGGCGTCCGCTACGGTGCTGGCGAACAGGCTGGATATCGTTGAACGATTGGCGTCCCCCGATGCCATTGTGCAGGGTTTTCTCGCCGCCGCTCGACTGGCTTCAATCCAGGGGCAGGGGCATCGAGGGCAGGATCTGCTCGAGGCGTTATTCGCCCTTGGAGAAGAGCGAAATATTCCACGATTCTGCATTGCCTCCCTGGGAGAGCAAATACGCCTGCATGCCTTGCTGGGACGCAGCGATACCTGTCAGGCATTATGGCGACGGCTGGACAGTTTCACGCCGGTTATTGCCCGTGAGCGAGCCGGGTTGCTGGGGCCGGAGCTGGACTTGCTGGCCGGGGTAGCCAACGCTTACGCGTTACTGGCCCAACGTGATTGGGAGGCTATGCTGGCGGTGCTGGACAAGGTTGGCGAAACGGCCGAATACCTGCGTCGTGGACGAGACATCGTACAGATCAAGTTGCTCAGGGCACTGGCACTTCGGGCAACCGGACAGGGCGGCACCGACTATTTGCTGGAGGCTGTCAGCCTCGCGCAAGAAAACGGTATGTTACGCGTGGTGCAGGACACCCATCCGGATCTGATCAAATGGGAGCAGACGCTCCAGGGTGAAACGCTCCCATTGCTTGCGGCGACCTCTACGCCCGCACCTGTTGCGCGACCGGAATCCAGCCCATTGAGCGTGTCCCCGAGTCGTCTCCTGACGCCCAAGGAGCGTGAGGTGTTGCAGCTATTGGCCCGCAACCTGTCCAACAAGCAAATCGCCCTGGCGCTGAATGTCGGCGAGGAAACCGTGAAGTGGCACCTGAAAAACCTGTTTGGAAAATTCCAGGCCGGCACAAGACAGCATGTTGTCGCGCGTGCCTACATGCTGGGAATTCTCGAGACAGCGGGCTGATGCCAAACCACCGTCCGGGATGATCCGTTCGGATCATTCTTCAATCCCCCCCCACATCCGATTTCCATTCGCCCCCCCAGTCAATGGGGGGGTACGCTTTTCGACTTCGCAATAGTCTGACCCCACAAAAGCGCCAACGTAGTGGTGAGTGGGAGCAGGTTCATGTCTGTAAAAGTGCTGATCGCCGGTGCAGCAATGGTGCCGTTTCTACCGCTGGGTGGCTCCGACAGTCATGCGGCGTTGGCGGGGCAAGCCATTCGTGCGGCGCTGGCCGACGCGCGGATTGACTATGATCTGGTCGACCAGGTGTTTACTTCCTGCGTACACGCACAAGCCGGTATCGCCGAGCAAATGTTGTCGCAGATTGGCTACTCGGGCGTGCCGATTTTCAGCCTCGGCGATGGCTGTGCGTCGGCCAGTAGTGCTTTGCAGTTGGCCCGCAATAGCCTGCTGTGCGGCCAGGCTGAATGTGTCCTGTTGGTGGGAGTCGAGTGCATGCCGGCAGGCATTTCCGATCGTGAATTTTTCGGTTTGAAAGATCTCGCTCGCGATGAGTCGGCAACGGTCAGGCAGGCTGAGAACCCCATCGGCTTTATCGAGCGTCGGCAACAACCGGCGCTGCTGTTCGCTGCCCAAACCAGCTGGTTATTGACACGCATGGGCGTTGCTCAAAGCAGCTTCGATCAAGTGCTTGAGCAGGCACGGGCCCAGGCCGGGCGCAATCCCTACGCCGTATTGAACCGCGTGTCGGATCGCGACGGCTGGCTCGCGCCTTATCTGTGCCCGCCCGCCTGCGGTGCGGCGGCCATCCTGCTCTGTACCCCGGCCTTCGCCCTGCGCTTCGGCGCTCGGGCGGACGTCACCGTGCTGGCCAGTGTCAGGGGCAGTGACAGCGCTTCAGAGCAGGAAGCGGGTAACGTGCTGGATGTGCTCGGACAAGCGACCACCCGGCGAGTCGCGCAGTTGGCCTATCAGCAGGCGGGCCTCGGTGCGGAAGACATCGACGTGGTTGAACTGCACGACCAAAGCGTCGGCGACTTCATGGTCAATAGCGCCGCGCTGGGCTTTTGCCGGGAGGACGAGATCGATCGATTCGTGCAGCAAGGACACCGCCTGAAAGGACGGATGAATGCGGTGTGCCCATCGGGTGGCTTGCTGGGACGTGGTCACGCCCCGGGTGCCACCGGGTTGGCGCAACTGGTCGAGTTGGTCTGGCAATTGCGCGACATGGCCGACGGCAGGCAAATTGCTGGTGCCCGCACGGCTTTGCAACATAGCAGCGACCTGGGCCGGGCGGTGTCGGTCACCCTTTTGCAGCGCACTTGAGAGGAGGCTCATTACGCCGTGATTCAACCCATGACTTTTCGTAAACCATAGAGCAGGTGGCAAGCTAGATGAACAAAAATAATAAGATCTGCCATGCAAACCTTCGCAAAGGGTTGTTGGCCTCCGCCATTCTCACCGGCCTGGGCATCGCGCCCGTGGGCGCTGTGGAGATCAACACGGGGAATGAAGACTTTGCGGTTCGCTTCGACAACACGCTGAAGTTCAACTATGCCCAGCGCGTGGAAGCCCCCAACAGCAAGTTGGCCAATTCGTGGAACAACAATGACGGGGATCGCAACTTCTCCTCCGGCAGTCCCGTTTCTCAACGACTGGATGTGCTGACCGAACTGGACGTGGTTTACAAAGAAAAAGTCGGTTTCCGTGTCAGCGCCAACACCTGGTACGACCACGCCTACGACGATATTGGCAGCGATAACGCCTCGACCAATCAACTCAACAACGGCAAGCCGGACTCTCGTCATCAAAGCGGTTACGCCGATCGGTATTACAACGGTCCTTCTTCGGAAATCCTTGATGCCTTCGTGTTTGGCAGCACTGAAGTCGGCGATGAATCACTGCTCAGCGGCAAGCTCGGCAGGCACACCGTTTACTGGGGCGAAAGCATCCTCGCCTTTGCCCATGGCAACAGTTATGGCCAGTCCGGCCTGGATATTTCCAAGTCGCTGGCGGTCCCGGGAACAGAAGCCAAAGAACTGTTCATTCCGCGAAATCAGTTGTCCACCAGCTTCACGATCAACCCGGAACTGACCCTCGCCGCGCAGTACTTCCTGGACTGGGACGCCGCGCGGTTGCCGGAATCGGGCACTTATCTGGGGTTCAACGACGGCATTCAAAATGGCGGGCACAACCTGTCGTTGATCGGCGGCCGAAACCCGCTGTTCGGCACACCTGGCCCACTGGGTGCCAACCAGTTCCTGCGGCTGAGCAACGGGCATACGTTTACCCCGGACAATCAAGGTGACTTCGGCCTGATGGCCAAGTGGAGCCCGGAATGGCTGCAGGGTACGCTGGGTTTCTACTACCGCAAAACCTCCGACATTCTGCCTAACCTGGTATTGCAGCCAACGGCGGTCGGCCCTGCGCAACTGATTTCCGGCAATGCCGGCAGCTACAACCAGTTCTATGTCGATGACATCGATATCTACGGCATCAGCCTGTCGAAAAGCATCGAAGGTGTCAGCGTCGGTCTCGACCTGAACTATCGCCACAACATGCCGCTGGCCAGCGTGCCGGCAACGGTCAGTCCGGCAGCCGGTGCTGCCGGTTTGCCTGGCTTCATCAGCAGCTTCGATGGTGACAACGGCGTGGCCCGAGGCAACACCGTGCACGCGGTGCTCAACGGCTTGACCACTTTCGGTGCGACTCCGGTCTGGGACAGCTCGACCTTGCTGGTTGAACTCGCCTACAGCCGCTGGCTGGACGTCACCGAGAACAAGCAGCTGTTCAAAGGCGAAGACTGGTATCGCGGTGTCGACAAGGTCACCAAGGACAACTACGTCCTGGGCGTCAACTTCAACCCGACCTGGTATCAGGTGTTCCCCGGCATCGATATGTACCTGCCGGCCAACTACAGCGTCGGTCTTGCGGGCAACTCGTCGGTTCAGCTCGGGGGTAACAAGGACTCCGGCAGCTACTCGGTGGGCGTTGGCATGGACGTGCACAACCAGTACCGGTTCGACCTGAAGTACGTGGACAACTTTGGTCCGTTCGACACCTGCGGCTCAGCCGGTGGTGCAGGTACACAGGGCGAGGGCGCCGCACCAGGGGCCAACGGCCAATACAACTGCGTACCGGGGCAGACCACTGCTTTCGGCGGTACTCAGCCTCAGCTCAAGGATCGGGGCATGGTCACTTTTACCTTCAAAACGACCATTTGATCGAAGTCTTTGCTTGATAGCAGGAGTCACTCCATGAAGTTCGTCAACACGCTTTTGTTCACTGCATTGACCGTTGCCATCGCGGGTGCGGCACACGCAGCCGTGGCCCCCGATGAAGCGGCCAGACTCGGCAACAGCCTGACAGGCGTCGGCGCTGAAAAGGCCGGCAATGCCGACGACACCATTCCGTCCTACACCGGCGGTCTCACCACGGCGCCGGCCAGTTTTCAACCGGGCAGTTCGTTCCGTCCGGACCCTTACGAGGCTGATAAGCCACGCGTCGTCGTCGATGGCAAAAACCTCAGCCAATACACCGACAAACTGACCGCGACCACGCAAGAACTGCTCAAGCGTTACCCGACGTTCCGGGTCGATGTGTTTCCCACCCATCGCAGCGTTGCTCTGCCGCAACGGTTGCTGGATAACACCGCAAAAAATGCCGTCGGCACCAAAACACTCGACGGCGGGGTAGCACTGGAAAACGCGTTGCCGGGCGTTCCGTTCCCGATCCCGAAAGATGGCTACGAGGCCATGTGGAACCACCTGCTGCGTTATCAGGGGTATGCCACCAATATCAAGTATGACTCCTGGAACGTCGACAGTTCCGGCCGGGCTATTCTGGCCACGACCGGTAATGGCTATCTGGAGTACCCGCTGTACGATCCGAAGCGTACGGAACCGGCGAAAGAGACGGATCTGTTCTTCAAGACCAAACTCTATTACCAGGCCCCGGCCCGTCGCGCAGGCGAAGCCATCCTGGTGCAGGATGCCGTCAACCCTCTGAAGATGGAACGTCGTGGCTGGCAATACCTGCCAGGTCAGCGCCGCGTGAAACTCGCCCCGGATATCGCCTACGACACGCCAAACCCTGGCTCGGCCGGTGCTTCGACCTATGACGATGCCTGGGTATTCAACGGCGCACTGGACCGTTACGACTTCAAGCTCGTCGGCAAGAAGGAAATGATCGTTCCTTACAACACCTACAAGCTGAACTATCACAAGATCGCTGCGGATATCACCACGCCGCATCACGTCAATCCGGACCTGATGCGCTGGGAGTTGCACCGCGTGTGGGTGGTCGAAGCCACGCTGAAACCGGGCAAACGCCACATCTACAGCAAGCGCACCTTCTACCTCGACGAAGACAGCTGGATCGCCCTGGCTTCGGATGAATATGACGCCAGCGGCAAGCTGTACCGCGGATCCTTTGCCCACTTGGCATACAGCTATGACGTGCAGGCGCCGAACTCCGATAACCACATGATTTATGACCTGGTCTCTGGCAGCTACAACATCACCGGCATCTACGGCCCGTACGGCGGCGTCAAGTACATCGACCCGCTTTCGAAAGCGCAATGGGCGCCTGAGTCATTGGCCGGCACGGGTATTCGCTGAGCCATGACGCAGGTGTTTTTTTGTCGTCGACAGTGTGTACCGCACTGTTCGACGGCTTTTTTTGCCGAGTGAATCTCATGAATACATTTAGATGGATTACGCTCGCTGCGCTGACTGTGGCGTTGGCTGTGCCATTCACCAGGGCCGTCGTCGCCGCCGATTTTGTCGACGTGCTGTCGAGCCCCGCGATTCAGAGTGAAAAGGCGATCAGCGGGATGTTCACCGGGTTGACCCGTGCAGGTCAGCGCCTGGTCGCCGTGGGCCAACGCGGCCATATTTTCTATTCCGATGATAACGGCGTCCGCTGGCACCAGGCACAAGTGCCGGTGAGTTCCGATCTGGTCGCCGTGCAGTTTCCGAGCCCGACGCAGGGGTGGGCGGTCGGGCACGACGGCATTGTGTTGCACAGCGACAACAGTGGTGAAACCTGGACGCGTCAGCTCGATGGCCGTCAGGTGGGGCAGATCATGCTCGAACATTTTCAGAGGCAAGCAGGGCAACAGCCCGATGATGCGTTATTGGCCGAGGCTCAACGAATGGTCGATGAAGGGGCTGACAAACCTTTTCTGGACGTTTGGTTCGCCAATGATAAAACCGGCTATATCGTCGGCGCGTTCAATCTGATTTTCCGCACCGAAGACGGCGGCCGCAGCTGGGTTCCGTTGATGGATCGCACTGACAATCCGGGGGCGCTGAATTTCTACGGGATGCGTGCCATCGGCGATGACCTGTTCATTGTCGGCGAGCAAGGCCTGGTATTGAAACTGGACCCGGTAACGCAACGCTTCATCAACCTCCCGACGCCCTATGGCGGCAGCTATTTCGGCATCACCGGCAAGCCGGGCTCGGTGCTCGTTTATGGCCTGCGGGGCAATGTTTATCGCAGCGTCGATCACGGCGTGAACTGGGACAAGGTTGAGCTGGGTCTGTCCTCGAGCATCACCGCGAGCACTATCACCGCCGACGGCCGAATCATCCTGGTCAGCCAGGCCGGGCATGTGCTTGTCAGCACCGACGACGGCGCCAGTTTCACGCTAAAGCCACAAGACCGCCTGGGGCCTGCCGCTGCGGCGCAGGCCATCGCATCAGGCGTCGTGGTGGTCGCAGGCGCACGGGGCTTGCGCCAGTTGCCCTTCGAATGAGCCCACCCCCCACATAATAAAAAGAGACGAGCCACTTCATGGGTAACTACAACCTCGATACGATGCCGGTGATCCGAGAGCTGAAGGGCTTCGATGCACGCTCCGGCAATGTCCTTGAACGTCTGATTTTCAACCATCGCCTGCTGGTGGTGCTGACCTGTCTGATCGTGACGGTAGTGCTGAGCTATTTCGCGGCCACTGGGCTGGCGCTCAATGCCAGCTTCGAAAAGATGATTCCGCAGAGTCAGCCGTACATCAAAAACTACCTTGAGAATCGCCAGTCGTTACGCGGGCTGGGCAATACGGTTCGAGTGGTGGTGGAAAACACCGACGGCGACATCTACGACCCGAAATACCTGGAGGTGCTCAAGCAGGTCAATGACACCTTGTTCCTGACCCCGGGCGTGGACCGGGCCTGGATAAAGTCATTGTGGACGCCTGCCGTGCGCTGGACCGAGGTCACGGAGGAGGGCTTTCGTGGTGGCCCGGTCATGCCGGACTCCTACGACGGTTCGGCCAGTGGCGTCGAGCAACTGCGCTTGAACATCTCCCGGTCCGGGATCATCGGCAGTCTCGTCGGCAATAATTTCAAATCGAGCATGATTGTGGTGCCGCTGCTGGAGAAGGATCCGGTCACGGGCGCCGCAATCGACTATCACCATTTTTCGCGGATGCTTGAAGAACAGCTACGCGACAAGTTTGAGTTTGCCGGCAGCAACGCGGTACACATCGCCGGTGAAGAGGGCAAAGGCCCGATCAAGATCCGCGTGATCGGTTTCGCCAAATTGGTGGGCGATCTGATCGATGGCCTGATGCTGATCATGATGTACTTCGGCGCCGCAGCGCTGATCGCCACGGCCATCATCTTTGGCTTTACCCGTTGCGTGCGCAGCACCGCGCTGGTGATTCTGTGCTCGGTGGTTGCGGTGGTCTGGCAACTGGGCCTGATCTCCTTGTTCGGTTACGTACTCGACCCGTTTTCGATCCTGGTGCCGTTTCTGGTGTTCGCCATCGGCGTGTCCCACGGTGCGCAGAAAATGAACGGGATCATGCAGGACGTCGGACGCGGCACCCATCAGTTGATCGCCGCGCGCTACACCTTCCGCCGTCTGTTCCTGGCCGGACTGACCGCATTGCTGGCCGATGCCGTGGGTTTTGCGGTGCTGATGCTGATCGACATTCCGGTGATCCAGGACCTGGCCGTCACCGCGAGCATTGGTGTGGCGGTGCTGATCTTTACCAACCTGGTGCTGTTGCCGGTGCTGTTGTCCTACTGTGGTGTAAGCCGCAAGGCAGCTGCCCGTACCCTGTGTCAGGAAAAGGATGAACTGCGCGGCAAGGGCCTGGGCAATCTCTGGAGTTTTCTTGATCGCTTCACGGAACGCCGCTGGGCTACCGGGGCCCTGGTGGTCGCGGGCCTGTTGGCAGTTGGCGGCTTCATGGTCAGCACGCATTTGAAGATCGGTGATCTCGATCCGGGCGCACCCGAACTGCGCGCCGACTCACGTTACAACCGCGACAACGCCTACATCACTGCCAACTATTCGCTGTCCAGCGACCAGTTTGCGGTCATGGTCAAAACCGCCAGCGAAGGTTGCCTGAAGTACGAAACCCTGGTGGAAGCCGATCGTCTCGGCTGGCTGCTGCAACAGCAACCGGGCGTGCAGACGACCGTGTCGCTGGTCAACGCGGTGCGCCAGATCACGGCGGGTTCCTATGAAGGCAACCCGAAAATGCTGACCGTCGCGCGCAACCAGAACGTGCTGAACTACGGCGCGCAACAGGCCTCGGTGAACAACCCGGAACTGTTCGACAGTGACTGTTCGATGATGCCGGTGATCGCCTATCTCTCCGACCACAAGGCCGAAACCCTCGATCACGTGGTGAAAGTGGCCGATCAGTTCGCCCGTGAACACAGCAACGACGATCGGCAGTTCATGCTCGCCGCCGGTAGTGCCGGGATCGAAGCGGCGACCAATATCGTCGTGCGCGAGGCCAATCGCACCATGTTGTTCTACGTGTATGGCGCGGTGATCGTGCTGTGCTTCATCACCTTCCGCAGCTGGCGGGCGGTGGTGGTGGCGGTCGTGCCGTTGATGCTGACGTCGATTCTCTGCGAGGCGTTGATGGTCTGGCTGGGCATGGGCGTGAAGGTCGCGACCTTGCCGGTGATTGCCTTGGGTGTCGGCATCGGTGTCGATTACGCGCTGTACCTGCTCAGCGTTCAGTTGGCTCAGCAGCGTGCCGGCCTGTCGTTGACCGAAGCCTACAAAAACTCCGTGGCCTTCACCGGCAAAGTGGTGGCGCTGGTCGGCATCACCCTGGCGGCGGGCGTGATCACTTGGGCGTGGTCGCCGATCAAGTTCCAGGCCGACATGGGCATCCTGCTGACCTTCATGTTCATCTGGAACATGGTCGGCGCCCTGGTGCTGATCCCGGCGCTGTCGCATTTCCTGCTCCGTCGTGCTCCTTGATCAACCCTGAAAGGCTATTTATCCAGGGGCACGATCAGCGGGCCGGCGAAGGCCTGCATGATCAACGCCACGGGTTGCCGGTGGCTGACCAGTTGGGCCATGGCGTTCATGTAGGGCGTCAGGTGACGGAAGTATTTCTTGTAGCTCGGGCACAGGTAGTTCAGGCCCGGCTCGCCGTCGGGCGCATTCATGAAACGGTTTTTCGGGCATTCGCCATGGCAGGCGAAGCGGTAATCGCACTGCTGGCAATACCTCGGCAGTGTCTCTTCCTTGGCGGCGCCAAAGGCTTGTTGCGCAGCAGAGGCGAGTAGTTCGGCAGGGTCATCGGTCTTCAGGTTGCCCAGCAAATACTCGGGATACATGTAGTGATCGCAGGAGTACACGTTGCCGTCGTGCTCCACGATCGCCGCTTTGCCGCAGCGCGGGCTGAACAGGCACACCGAGGCCGGCAGCTGACACCATGAGGCCAGTGCCCATTCGAAGTTCATGACATGAACCTCCCCGACATCCTGGCGTACCCACTCGTCAAAAATCGTGATGAGAAAATCGCCATAAGCCTCGGGGGCAACCGTTTGCTCCGTCACCATCGCGGGCTCCGGCACCACGTGCAAGCGCAGCTCCGGCGGGATAGCGAAATGCAGACCCAGACTGACCTGTGAGGCGCTGGGCTGGCGTTCTACCACGGGGTTGAACTGAATATGACGAACGCCTTCAGACTTGAGGAATCGATAGATTTCCAGGGGATATCTGGCGACATCACGCGCCACGGTAACCAACACATTGAAGTCGACGCCATGCTGCTTGAGCAGTTCCAGGCCGTGCATCACGTCATCGAAACTGGAGTGCCCGCGCTTGTCGGGGCGATAGAGGTCGTGGACGAATCGAGGGCCGTCGAGGCTGATCCCCACCATGAAGCGTTCACGGGCGAGGAATGCGCACCAGTCGTCACTGAGTAACGTGCCATTGGTCTGCAACGTGTTGCGAATGACTTTGTTGCCCGCGAACTGGCGTTGATACAGGACCGCGCGCTGGAAAAAATCCAACCCCAGCAACGTCGGTTCGCCGCCTTGCCAGGTAAATTCGACTTCAGGCGTGGGCTGGGCCTCGATGTAGCGCTGCACATACAGACGCAGCACCTCGTCGGTCATGCTGAAGCGTTCCCTGGGCGGGTAAAGCTGTTCTTTTTCGAGATAGAAACAGTAACTGCAATCGAGGTTGCAGATCGGCCCGACGGGTTTGGCCATGAGATGCAAGCCCTGGGGCGGGGTTTCGTGGGTAGGCATGGGGGCAGTGTCCGGGAGTCATCAATCTGCCGCCCGGTTATCCGGGCGGCATTGAGGGTCAAGGCAAATACGTCACGTGTACGTCCTTGACCTTGCCATTGAACGCGAAGGGCGCACGCTCGAAATAGTCCAGGGTGACGGGGGAACCGAGGTCCTGAGCCACGTCGAAGGTTTCGCTGGCGGTGAACGTCAGTGCCGGAGTAAACGGCGTCACCCCTTTGGCGGCTTCCTGCCCGTCAAGTCGCAGGCTCAGGTTGGCCGGCGCTCCAGGCTTGGCTGACGACAGGGTCGTCAGCACTTCGATACTGACTTTGCCTGCAGGTACTCGTTCGGCCGAACGCAGTTGGACTCGAGAGATAGCCAGCGCGTTGTACTCGTAGATCAGGAAACCGTCATCCATGTACAGGCTGACCCCGCCGCCGATACCGCCCAAGGCATACAACACACCGGTGGCGTTAGCCGGAACGTCGGCGTCGACGACGACTTTGCTGTTCTGATTGCGCAGGTTGGGGGCCGCAAACTCCGGAAAGCGCTGGACGCGATCACTGAAGTGCCATTCGCGTTGGCTGCTGGAGATTCGTGCAGTCGGATCGAGGAAGGGGTAGAGACCGGCACCGATCGGATAGACATGGTTCGCCTTGGCCTGCACGTCAAACTCTGCCTTGAGCTCTGCAAGCTTTTGCGGATTGCTCGCGGCTACATCGTTGGCCTGGGAGTAGTCGTCTTGCAGGTTGTAGAGCGACCATCGATCATTCGCCGGATTCCAGCCCATGAACTGCGCAAAGCCTTGCACCCAGGGTTTGCGCGGGCCAAAAACCGAGGCCATCCAGCCATCCTTGTAGATGCCGCGACTGCCCAGGACTTCGAAGTATTGCGCCGGTTTTTTCGACTTCACCTGAGCGTCGTTGAAGGTGTAGCGCAGGCTGACGCCATCCATTGGGTCCTGAGCGATACCGTTGACCTCTTTGGGTGGCGTGATCGACAGCACGTCGTAGACCGTCGGGACTATGTCGTTGACATGGTGGAATTGTCCGCGAACTGTGGCGTCGGCCTTGATCTGTTTCGGCCAGGAAACGGCCAGCGGCGTGCGCGTACCGCCGAAGTAGCCGGCGACCAGTTTAGTGCCTGTGAATGGCCCTGAACCTGCCCAGGCCCACGCGGCGTTGTACATGCTTTCAAGTTTAGGACCGCCGAGCGCGGACAAACCGCCATACATCTCATCGAGGATTTTCAACTGCTGCTCTTTGGGAACCGGAATCCCGTTCTGGGCCAGCAACTCATTGATCGTACCCTCCATCCCCTCGGAAGAAGCGCCGTTGTCGCTGAAGACATAAAAGATCAGCGTGTTGTCGCGCTGACCTTCACGCTCCAGTTCATCGAGGATCTTCCCGGCCTGCGTGTCGGCATGTTCCAGGAAGCCGGCATACACCTCCATCAACCGTGCCTGATACTGCTTCTGTTCAGAAGACAGGCTGTCCCAGGCTGGGAGTTCCGCCGGGCGCGGGGTGAGGACGGCGTCCTGCGGGATAAAACCCAGCGCTTTCTGGCGAGCGAACGTCTGCTCACGATAGGCGTCCCAACCACCGTCGAACTTGCCTTTGTATTTATCGGCCCACTGCGCATTAACCTGGTGCGGGCCATGCACGGCCCCCGGTGTCCAATACATGAAAAATGGTTTTTCCGGCGCGTAGGTCTGATGGTCTTGCAGCCAGTTTACGGCCTGATTGGCGAGATCTTCGCTGAGGTGATATTTCGGATCTCGCGCCGGTTCGATTGGCGTTGTGTCGCGGTACAGACGCGGTTCGTACTGAGAGGTTTCGCCGGCCAGGAAACCGTAGAAATGTTCAAAGCCGTAGGCCGTCGGCCATGTATCGAAAGGACCGGCCGCCGTGGTGTCCAGGGGTGGTGTGTTATGCCATTTGCCGAACGCGGCGGTGCTGTAGCCATATTGCTTGAGCACCTCGGCCATGGTCGCCGAGCTTTTGGGGATCTTGCCGGTGTAGCCTTCCCAATCGGTGGCCAGCTCTGCGATGACGCCGTTGCCAACTCGATGATGGTTGCGTCCGGTAAGCAATGCGGCGCGAGTAGCGGAGCTGATGGCCGCGGTATGAAAAGCGTTGTAGCGCACACCGCTGTCGGCGACTCGACTCAGGGTCGGCGTATGGACTGTGCCACCGACTGTGTCGGACTGCGCGAAGCCGGCGTCATCGAGCATGATCACCAGTATATTGGGGGCCTCGGCAGGAAGGTGGGATTGCTGCTGACGTTTTTGGTGCCTGGATTCTTGCAGCGTCGGTTTGGCGTCACTGGCCGAGGTCGTCGGCGGGAAGGGCAGTGAGTCTTGTGCGGATGCGACCGAGCTGGCCAACAGTGCGCAGAGTTTCAGGGTGAAACGTCCGGCGGGTTGCAGCTTCTGGGACATGGGTGTCTCCGTTTTTTATTCATTGCAACGGCGCAGCCGCCCGGTCGAACACCGGACGGCCGAGAGATTGGCGGGCGGGTCAGACCGCAAAGCTGGTGATGTCTTTGGGCTCGATATCGTTGGCTTTGCAGAACGCCAGGTAACGATCCACGCTGGATTTCCAGTTCTCGACGGCCACGACGTTGTTGTTATCGTCGTAATACAGCAGGTCGCCCTGGGTGATGTTCAAGGTGATCAGTTCATCGCCATATTCAGTCAGCACGATCGGCGTGTGGCTGGACCCCGCGGTTTCGAACACCACGCCGCCCTGTGTCGAGATCCAGTCGTGCTCCAGGTATTTCCAGCCACCCTTGACGGTGTAAACGATGACAGTGCCGGAGTGATGGTGCTTGGGCAGAGAAGACCCGGCCGGGGCCTTGAGCAGGGTGATGGTTTCCCCGCGAACCGGGTCGCATTTGATGTATTTGATGAAGATTTCATCGCTGTAAGGTGCGAACGGAACCCACGGCAGGTCCTCGTCGTTGATGGAGGAGGTGTCGATGTTTTCATAAAACATGCTTGTTGTTCTCTGTTGGACGGTGGAAGGATTTGCGCGGTGCATCAAGAGCATCGTGAACAGACCGTGCTCACACCGCCCCCCTCTTGAGGAGGGGGATCCATCCAATGGCGTTGAATCGCGGCATGCCGAGTGCCGTGCAAATAACGCCCCAACAACAACGTATACGGTTTGTGGCCACCGCCGGCCTTTGGGTCATCGAAGCGGACGTCAGGGCCTCTGCGAAACCCTGACGCCCCGGTCCAGCGGCGCCAGGCCTGGGCCGTCCGCTGCAACCGGTGGTCAGATGCTCAATTGATCTTGACGATCGCCGGTGGACTCCAGGTGCCTTTGCCAGGCGGCAGGACGGAAGGGTTTTCCGTCTTCGGCCAATACAGGCGCATCACCATGTAGATCAGATCATTCGGGGCGGGCAGCCAGTTGCTTTCCTTGTCCGCGCCGGGCGAGTCCTTCTGGATGTAGAGCGTCAACGAGCCGTCTGCGTTTTTCTTCATGTCAGGCAGCATCGGCGAGTTGATGAGGTAGCGATTGATCGGATTCTTGATCAGCAGTTGGCTCTTGCCGTCGTACATCGTTACCGACCAGAAGGCGTTGACCGGCGGGAGCTGTCCAGCGGGAAAGGTGAGGGTGTAGTTGTGTTTGCTGCCATCAAGCGGCGTACCATCGGACAGGATCTTGGCCATCGGATACGTGGCCTCTTCGGCGTCGTTGGCGTAGATGCCCGCTTGTGCGATGGCGGCGCGCTTTAGCCAATTACCGTTGTAGAACGCGGCATCACCGCCGGAACTCACGATGTTCCAGCCATTGACCTGCGTGCCGAGATGATTGACCGCATTCTGGACCTTCGCATGCCCAGCCTGCATGCCCTCGACCACAGCGGCCTTTTGCTCGGCGGAGAGCGCCTGGAAGTTGAAGTCCTTGCCGGCGCCAATGCCCATGCGGGCCAGCTTCGCGCGGATCGCCACTTCATCCGGGCTGGCCGGGGCAAATTGCAAGGCAAAGCCCAGATACTTGAAGAAGTCGGTCTTGGCCAGGGCCTTGTCAAACTTCGGAAAGTTGATCGCCGGCGCGGCAGGCGGCGCGGGCTGCTTGAGATAAGCCGATAACGGCTGGGTCGCATAACCGGCCTGGATCTTTTCGACGTTTGGCATGTCCGCCGGATTGAAGAGCTGGGTGCGAAAAATCACGAAGAGCAGTTGCGTGTCGGAACGAAACACCTTCTTGATGCCAGGCGGGGTCACGCCCTTCCAGTCTGGGCCGACCAGCAGGTAATCGCCGGCTTCGCTGCCGGTGGTTCGGCTGCCGATGTAACCGAAGTTGTTGGTGTTGTTATCGATGAGCTGCACCGAGTAGTACCGCGGTTTCTCCACTGTCGGTACCGAGAGCACGACCGGCTCGCTACGCAGGTCCATGAACATCAAGGAATACGGCGTGTCGCTGTTCGGCGAGACGATGGCCGTGTCCTTGTAGCTAAAGACTTTGTGCATGTTGTAAATGTGGTTGAACGGCGCCTTGTACTGGCCGGAGCTCTTGTCCACGGCATATTCATGCAGGGTCCCGTAGTTCATCACGATGGGCAGACCGTAGATGTAGCCTTCCTCGGCGATGGCTTTCGTCTCGGCGGGTGTGATGTCCGCGGCCTGGGCGTGCGTAAATCCAAGGGACGCGAGCAATATCATGGCACAGCCAAATGTTCTCGGTAATGTGGTTATCATGAACCTGAAACTCCATTTTTCGTGTTAGACGGGGGTGTCGGTCAGCTAACTGCTAATCAGGCGATATTCCCCAAAGGCAGGAACCCCTGACGATCTTGATGCATATCTGTGCCCATCAAGGAGGCAACTTCTCGAATCTCACCGAATCGCAGGCGATCAATCATTCAAGCGCTAAACGCACATCTCTCGGATCGTTTCACTTGGGAAAGAGTAGTGTATACGCCACCCGAAAGCCCCAACCATGTGCACCATCCTCAGGACTGTCCGCCCAGTATCGCGGCCCCACCTGAAGGCTCATGGGCTGCTTGCCGACTTTGAACAATTGCGTCACGAACAGGTTGATCGGCACATTCCACTCCCTGGCTTCCCAGTCGTAAGTGGATTCTGTATTAATGCCAAAACTGGTGTACGACGCTGTGGTATAGACCAGAAAGGGTTGCAGATACGTCTGGTTGACCTTCTCCTTGTCATTGGCCGGGTTGTTGTCCAGCGACCAGATGTGGTTCGCCAGAATACCGGTCGTCCAGCCGTTGGCCTGCTTCAGCGCCACCGCTGTCGGTCCAATCCCCCATTGTTCGCTACTCAGTAGCTCATCACTACCGGTCGGTAACAACAGCGCGGGGCCCGCACCCCAGATCCAGCCGTCCTCGGTAGGCTTTTTGGGAGAGAAGAAGAAGCTTTGCGAGGTGTCGCCCACTCCGCTTTTATCGGCGATGCCCCTCGGTGCCAGTCCATGCTGATCAATGATCGGGAGGATCGTGCGAGAGATCAGATTCCAATCGTCATTGAGTGAGAAGGGTAGAACCGGCTGGATATTGGTGACACTCTGGATTCCATCACCTGAGGGCCCCATTTTCTGATTCCAGTTGTACTGGATGGGCAAGCTGTACAGTGCCGCGACGGGATTCAATGACTGTTTAGCCAGTTCCGCCTGCTCGTCAGCCTGACTGGAAACGGATACACCGAAAACCGACAGTGCGAGCAAAAGTCGTTCAATGCGTTTGTACATATCGAAATCCTTGAATGCGAATCGCCGCAGGCTCCTCGACGATCAAGGGGAGCCCGCTAACGATAGGCAGAAACTGCTTGAGCACCTGCTGTGACGATTACTTGAGTAACGTCTGCATGTCGCTGGTCATTCCCTTGATGGCCGCTTTGAAGTCATTCGCGGTGATTTTCTGGCTGGCGTTCTTCAGGTTCTCGCCAAACACTTTACGCACGGCTTTTGCGACCGGTGCACCGGTTTTGGCGTCGATCAAGTCCGCCTCGATATACAGCTCGGTATTCTGGTCGCGATGCCCGGTGGCGGCCTGAGTTGCACCTATGACTGCCGCGACCGGCACCACTTCGTACCATTTCATGCCTTCGTTGGTGGCTGTCACGCCAGTGATTGCCGCCTGCAGGATCAGCGCTCGCTCGCCTTTGCGAACATCGCTGGAGTCTGGAACGACCAGGTAATTCTGGGACAATGCCTGCCTGGCGCTTTCAGTGGTGTAGGCCTGCAGTTCCTGTAATGTTTTCAGGTCCACGCGTTCATCCGGCTTGGGCGCCGGATACAGTTCCAAACGCTCGAAGACCACCGTGGAATAATCCGCAGGCTTGAATCCTGGCGCCACCCAGCGCAGCACTTCCACGCCACTTGGCGAGGTGGTTTCCTGCAGGCCGCCATAACTCTTCAGAAAGCCGGAGTACTGTTGTTGCTCGGTAACTTTCGATACGCAACCGGTCAGCAACAAGCTGCTCAGTGCGGCACCCGCTATCCATTTGTGCGAGAAGTTCATGTAACGGTACTCCTTGAGGGATGTGTTCCTGAATGTCTTTCATTCAAGGCCAGACCCGGTGGCCTCAGCCTTTTCGGCAATAAGGCCCGCTGGATCTCTGCCTGAGCAATCGAACGGCTGCTTGCCAACTGCAAGCAGCCGCAAATTCGTTTACTTCGATGCCACCACTGCCGGCGGCTGCCAGCTGCCGCTGCCGGCGGGAAGAATCGAAGGCGCCGTGGCCTTCGGCCAATAGAGGCGCATCACCAGATAGGCCGTGTCGTCAGGCGCCGGCAACCAGTTGGCCTCCTTGGCCTTGCCCGGCGAATCCTTCTGGATGTACAGGGTCAGCGAACCGTCCGCGTTTTTCTTCATGGTCGACAGCATCGGCGAATTGATCAGGTAGCGGTTGAGCGGGTTCTTGATCAGCAGCTGGCTCTTGCCGTCGTACATGGTCACCGACCAGAAGGAATTGACGGGCGGCAGTTTGCCGGCGGGGAAGGTCAGCGTGTAGTTGTGCTTGCCGGTATTCAACGTCTGGCCGCTGCCGTCGGTACGCGTAATGGGGTACATCGCCTCGGCGGCGTCGTTGCCGTAGAGACCCGCCTTCGCGGCGCCAGCCCGCATCAGCCAGTCGCCTTTGTAGAACGCCTGGTCGCCGAAGAACGCGCCGATGCTCCACCCGTTGATATTTTTCAAGCCGTTCGAGAGA
>NZ_JAGYGN010000044.1:0-32851 GCF_019947515.1 Pseudomonas sp. A-B-19 | reverse complement strand
CTTCTGTCCCCACCCATGTGCCAATCCCTACCAAGGCCGCAAAGCAGATCACTCCACCTACTACCGTGCTAGCCCCTAGCGCCAAGCAAACAGAACGACCAGCCCAAGGCACGCCCACCCCGCCCGCCACCCCACCTGCTGTAGATCCGAAAAATTTCCCTCCTTCAGTAAATTTAACCTTCTCACAAGCCGTTCCAGAGTCACCAACACAAACCTCCTGAATAGCCAGCAACGAAGAAACTCCGCCAATTCCAATGCCGATGTAACCACCGGCGCCCATGTACTTCGCCGCCCGACTGACCGCATTCACATGAGTGGCATACCCCGGTATCTGTCCCGGCGCACCGGCTTTGTCCCAGTGGTGCACCAGACTGCGACTGGAAATGCCGAGGGCCGTCTTCAACTTCGGGTGATCGCCCAAGGTCGTCTGGCCACGCAGGCGAGTGGAGTCCAGCAAGTGGGCATCCAGCTGGGCGAGCAGGCGCTGGCGTTCGGCGAAGAACTGCGGTGATTTGAGGTGGCCGTGTTGACGATAGCTGTCCTGATGCAGGCGCTCCATGGCTTGCAGGGTGTCGCGCAGTCGAGTCAGGTGCTTTTCCATTACCGCCGCGCTGACGCCGAGCCAGGTCGAAGTCTCGCTGGTAAAACTGGCGATTTCAGCGCCGTGGCGGTGCATGAATTCGGCCTCCTCCGGCGTCAGAGGGTCGAGGGCCGCCCTGACCTGTTGCGCGGCCTGCATCAGCTGCGCTTCCTGATAGGTGCAGAAGGTGTTGTTCGGGTCGCTCAGCACGATCAGCGAACCTGCTTTGACGTCACCGAGACCTGGATTCAGCGCTTGAAACTTGCGCATCGCGGCGGCACCGGGCGTGGCAAACAACGTGGCCTCCAAGGCCTCGCGGGTCATGCTTTTGGGCACCACATAGAAGCCCGGTTCTTGAGGTTCCGCTCGGGCGAATATCACAGGCGCCGGTGGGTACGAAGGGGCGAAACCAGGCTGACGTGGCGCGGCCGGTTGACTGGTTGCAGCGCTGGAAACGGGTTGCACACCGCTCCTGTCCGTTCGCGGTGCAGAATTAGCACTGCTATAGGTGGCCGTGACCACCGAGGGGATCAGTCGGGCCTTGCAGGGACAATCGCTGTGGCTGTCCAGCGTGCCCGCCATGGCTTTGCCATGACTGATCATGTGCGAAATGCCACCGACAATCTTGTAGGTCTTGCCGTCCTTGCCACAGGTGACTCGATCACCCTCGCGGGCATGGGCAATGCCGTACATCATGATCCGGGTGTCACCATCCAGGACCTTGCCGCCACAGGTGGTCTTGTCATGCAGGCCAATGAAATGTCCTTCGTTCATTGATGTTCCTCCTCCTTGATGGAAGGCAGAAAGTCCTCGGCCATCGGCACACCTTCACGCCCCACCAACAAACAACCGCCTTGTAAAGTGTTGATGACCTCATCGCCATTGCAGAGACGGCTGCCGACCAGCGCTACATCGCTATTTTCTTGTCCCGCGCCCGTGACGATCTGCGCCGTACGCCCATCGGCGTACAGGACGCAATCGCCTTTCAGTGCCGCACGTACGCTCCGGCCGCTCTCCAGGGTGAACTCCAGCGGCGATGTCGCTTGCTGGACCACCCCGCCGTCGCGGGTTTGGCTGCCTTCGGTTGCGAAGCGATAAATGGCGCGAGCGGGATGAGCTTCTACGTATGCCTGCTGCTGGCGAACAACCGCCAGAGCTTCGTCACAAAAGTGTGCAAGTCGTTCTTCTGTGAAATGGGGGGCGTCAAGACTGCGAAGAAATTCAGCGGAGACTTCGTTGGTATACAGGGGGTGCACAGGTGCATTCATTTGCAACGTCCTTATCGTCATCGGTTTGAGTTGCCTTCCCTTCTCATCTCGGCAGAAGTGCTGAGCAGAGAAAATATTGGGCGACGACGAATAAGACGGTGGAACGCGTACTGAACGCAATCCAATGGCATAGCCAAATGAACGAATAGGAATTTTCCTAATAACCAACAACCCATTTCCTACAGCGGTAGTTCTAAAAGATAATTTTTCGCGCAGTGAAAGCGCGTTGTGTGTGTGGCGTTTTTCACGAGCGAGCGTATCTCGATGGGTAGACTAATAAACGACATCTTCCCAGACTGCGTGAGAACCCTGCTCACCTGCGCGGCGCTCAAAGAAATCTAAACACACCCGTTTAATCGTTTCGGAAAGTTACTTCGTGAAAGCTACAACACCTTGCGGCGTTACCTACAGGTAAGACAGAATCCGCCGGCTTGTGCGTCTTTGACATGGGTCCTATCGTTTGCCGGTCGCTGAAAAAAACAGTGACCGGGTTTGGTAGACCCGTAGCATCGACGCATAGCGTCACCTTTTTGCTGTCCAATGTTTGGGCGGTATTTTTATGGTGGCCATGCGCAGGGCTCCTTCGGGAGCGCCGGTTCCGATGCCCGGTCTACCAACCTTCGTATGGTCGCCACCCTTCGTTTGGTAGCGAGGTGGTGATGGCTCCTTTTAAATAGCATCGGAGTTCCATCTATGTTCAAGGTCACACCTAATCCGCCAGACACCGATCCGGCTTCCCCGTACGAAACCCTCGATTCAAAAAGCCTTCACGAAGCCGCAGAGCGCGACATCGACTATCACCTAAAGCCAGAGGTCCCCATCATGGACACTCCGCGCACACCCGGCACGATGTTCATCGTCAATCCCGAGCTAGATACCGCAACCCTCCTGGCCCATGCTTGCGAGTCGCTGGCCTCGGCAAATGTCATGACCATGGATTTGGCGGACCATATGGATGGGCCCAGGCGCAACTCCCTACTAGGTATTGCGCAAGTCATCATGCTGGGCGAACTAGCGGTCAATCGCGCGCTGGACCAACTTGACCCGCCGGAATAGTCCCGGCAGCTGTGGCTTCACCTGACTTTCAGTCGCAACGCACCATTAGCGGACTAGCATGTACCCGCCAATGGTGCTTGGAGCTCTGACATCTATAGGTTGTGCCTCAAGCTGCTGGATGACGATATTAATGCGAGAACGAAAATGAACCGTGACAGCTTTTCCGAACCCGTAGAAGGCTTTGATACGTTGGCTACTGAGCGTCTGAGTGATGCTGAACCCTTTCACCAACGTATAGGAGCAATGAAAGTTAAATTGGTGCTTCCCGAAGACTTCGACGCGCCTCTGCCTGATGACATACATGATGATTTCGAAGGCTCCCACGAATAAGATTTCTGTTCCATAAGCGGTTAGCCAGCTCAGCGATCAGCGTTTCTGACAGATGTTTGTTCGGCTGGAAAAGCTGGCCGTCTGGCATGGCCTCTTCGTCAGACCGCCGCCCGGAGGCGGTAGATCAGGCACAAAGTAAAACGGCACCTTGCGGTGCCGTTCGCGTTTCACATTACAACCACTTTACTTACGCGCCGCCTCCCAAGACTTCAGCAGTTCGGCATAGCTCACGGTCTCGCCCTTAGGCTTCTCGTTCGCCAGTTTCGGCTTCGGTGCACCCGGCTGGTCGAACCAGTATTGCGCGTCGCGCTCGGGGTTCATTTTCGGGGCGCAGGTGGCTTGTGCCTTCGAGCGTTCCAGACGGGTCATGATCGCGTCCTGATCCTTGGCCAGGCCGTCGAGTGCCTGTTGCGGGGTTTTCTCGCCGCTGGCGGCTTCGGCGATGTGGCTCCACCACAATTGTGCCAGGCGTGGATAGTCCGGCACGTTGGTCCCGGTCGGGGTCCATTGCACGCGGGCCGGGCTGCGGTAGAACTCCACCAGGCCACCGAGTTTCGGGGCCAGGTCGGTCATGGCTTGCGAGTTGATGTCCGACTCGCGGATCGGCGTCAGGCCGACGATGGTTTTCTTCAGCGACACGGTTTTCGAGGTCACGAACTGCGCGTAGAGCCAGGCTGCGAGTTTCTGTTTCTCAGGCGTCGACTTCATGAACGTCCACGAACCCACGTCCTGATACCCCAGCTTCATCCCCTCCTCCCAGTACGGTCCGCGTGGCGACGGCGCCATGCGCCATTTCGGCGTGCCGTCGGCGTTCATCACCGCCAGTCCCGGTTTGGTCATGTCGGCAGTGAACGCGGTGTACCAGAAGATCTGCTGGGCGATGCTGCCCTGGGACGGCACGGGACCCGATTCGGAGAAGGTCATGCCCGCCGCTTCCGGTGGCGCGTACTTTTTCATCCAGTCCACATACTTGGTGGTGGCGAACACCGCCGCCGGCCCGTTGGTGTCGCCGCCGCGGGTCACGCTGGAACCCACCGGATGGCAGTCCTCGACGCGGATGCCCCACTCGTCCACCGGCAAGCCGTTGGGGATGCCCTTGTCGCCGCCACCGGCCATGGAGAACCAGGCATCGGTGAAGCGCCAGCCCAGGGACGGGTCTTTCTTGCCGTAGTCCATGTGCCCGTAGACGCGTTTGCCGTCGATTTCCTTGACGTCCTCGCTGAAGAATTTGGCGATGTCTTCATAGGCTGACCAGTTCACCGGCACGCCCAGTTCATAACCGTATTTTTCCTTGAACTTGGCCTTGAGGTCCGGACGCTCGAACCAGTCGGCGCGGAACCAGTACAGGTTGGCGAACTGCTGGTCAGGCAGTTGATAGATCTTGCCGTCCGGCGCGGTGGTGAACGAGATACCGATGAAGTCCTTGATGTCCAGGGTCGGCGAGGTGAAGTCCTTGCCCTCGTTGGCCATCAGGTCGGTGATCGATTCGGTCTTGCCGTAACGGAAGTGCGTGCCGATCAGGTCCGAGTCGTTGACCCAGCCGTCATAGATGCTCTTGTCCGATTGCATCACGGTCTGTAGTTTTTCCACCACGTCGCCTTCCTGCAGCAAGTCGTGGGTCAGCTTGATCCCGGTGATGTCGGTGAAGGCCTTGGCCAGCACCTTGGACTCGTATTCGTGGGTGGCGATGGTTTCCGACACCACCTTGATGTTCATCCCGCGAAATGGCTCCGCCGCCTTGATGAACCACTTCAGCTCTTCAAGCTGCTGCTCGGCCGTCAGAGTGGACGGTTTGAATTCACTGCCGATCCATTTTTTCGCGGCATCTTCGTAGGCATCGGCCCAGGCCGAAACGCTCAAACCGCTGAGTGCCAGCATGGCTGCCAATGAAATGCTATGTCGCAGCTTATTGTTTTTGTCGAACATAGAGACCTCCTGTTTAAGTTTCGGAGCAACATTGCCGAGCGATTCGACTAGCCCCAACGCATCACAGCCAACAGCCACACCAGGGACATCGCGAAGGCGACCCAGATGCTCCAGTCGGTGACGCCGATTACCAGCAAGTGCAGGTAGGCGCTGCCGAGAAGACCGATAAACAAGCGATCGCCACGGGTGGTGGCAATCGGCAGAAAACCACGCCGAAGGATGCTCGGCGAACGCAATTCCCAAGTGGTCATGACCACCAGGATCAGGGCAATCACGCTGAAGAATGCCGCCGTCGGGGTGGTCCAGCTCATCCATTCCATCATCAGTTCCTCATACCCGGCCCAGGGCAAAGCCCTTGGCCACGTGGTTGCGCACGAACCAGATCACCAGCATGCCCGGCAGGATGGTCAACACCCCCGCTGCCGCCAGCACTCCCCAGTCGATACCGGATGCCGAGACCGTGCGGGTCATCACCGCGGCGATCGGTTTGGCGTTCACCGAAGTGAGGGTTCGTGCCAGCAGCAGTTCGACCCAGGAAAACATGAAGCAGAAGAACGCCGTGACGCCAATGCCGGAGCCAATCAGCGGGATGAAAATCTTCACGAAGAACTTGGGAAAACTGTAGCCATCGATGTAGGCGGTTTCGTCGATTTCCTTGGGCACGCCGGACATGAAGCCTTCGAGAATCCACACCGCCAAGGGCACGTTGAACAGGCAGTGGGCCAGGGCCACGGCGATGTGGGTGTCGAACAACCCGATCGACGAATACAGCTGGAAGAACGGCAGCAGGAACACCGCCGGTGGCGCCATGCGGTTGGTCAGCAGCCAGAAGAACAGGTGCTTGTCGCCAAGGAATCGGTAACGCGAAAACGCATAGGCCGCCGGTAGCGCCACGGTCAGGGAAATGATCGTGTTCAGGCTCACGTAGTACGCCGAGTTGATGTAGCCGGTGTACCAGCTCGGGTCGGTGAAGATCACCTTGTAGTTGGCCAGGGTGAAATCCTGTGGGAAAAGCGTCAGGCCGCCGAGGATTTCGGTGTTGCTCTTGAAGGACATGTTCAGCAGCCAGTAGATCGGCACCAGCAGGAACAGGATGTAGATCAGCAGCGGAATAAGCTTTCTCTTGCTCATGGCCGGGCCTCAGCGGTTGGCGTCGGAATGAGTCATGGCGGTGTAGAACAGCCAGGACACCAACAGGATGATCAGGAAGTACACCAGCGAGAAGGCCGCTGCCGGTCCCAGGTCGAATTGCCCTACGGCCATCTGGGTCAAGGTCTGACTGAGGAAGGTCGTGGCGTTGCCAGGACCGCCGCCCGTGAGTACGAACGGTTCGGTATAGATCATGAAACTGTCCATGAAGCGCAGCATCACCGCGATCAGCAGCACACTCTTGAGCTTGGGCAACTGGATATGCCGGAACACCGCCCAGGCCGAAGCACGGTCGATCCGCGCCGCCTGGTAATACACATCCGGAATCGCTCGCAGGCCAGAGAAGCACAGCAGCGCCACCAGCGAGGTCCAGTGCCAGACGTCCATGATCAACACCGTGACCCAGGCGTCCATGGTGTTCGCCGCATAGTTGTAGCTGATGCCCATGGCCTTGAGACTCGCCCCCAGCAGGCCGATATCGGCGCGGCCGAAGATCTGCCAGATGGTGCCGACCACGTTCCACGGGATCAGTAACGGGATCGCCAGCACGATCAACACCACTGAAGACCAGCGGCCCTTGGTCGGCATGGTCAGGGCAATGGCGATGCCCAGCGGAATTTCGATCAACAGCACACAGGCGGAATAGATGAACTGACGCAGCAAGGAGTCATGCAGTCTCGGATCGAGCAGCACCTGTTTGTACCAGTCGGCGCCGACGAAATAGCGGCTGGACTGGTCGAAAATATCCTGCACCGAATAGTTGACCACGGTCATCATCGGGACCACCGCACTGAACGCCACCAGCAGGAACACCGGCAGCACCAGCCACCAGGCTTTGTTGTTCTGCACCTTGTTCATGGCTGCACCTCAATGTCGGCTCGGGTTTCCAGAAGGAACTCGTCGGCATAGACCATCAGCCATTGCGCCGGAAAACTGATGTAGGCCGTGCCCTGGGGCACCGATTTATCTTCGGCCAGGCGCACTTTAAGGGGGACGCCATCGAGGTTGAGGCTCATGATCTTGTAGGTGCCCAGGTCTTCGACGTGTACGACCTGGGCCCGCAACGCGTCATCGAACGCCTCGTCCCACACATGGACGAACTCCGGTCGAATGCCGACTTTCAGGGTTTTCCATTCGGACTCGGCGATGCGCTGCTGCATGGCCTCCGACAGCGGCAGATGGGTCGAGGCAAAACCGACGCCACCCGGTTGCGGCTGCACGTCGATCAGGTTCATCCCCGGACTGCCAATGAAGTAGCCGACAAAGGTGTGGCTCGGGCGCTCGAACAACTCCCGCGGCGTACCGAACTGCACAATCTGCCCGCCGTACATCACCGCAATCTTGTCGGCGAAGGTCGAGGCCTCGAGCTGATCGTGGGTGACGTAGACCATGGTGATGTTGAACTGCTCGTGAATCTGCTTGAGCTTGCGCCGCAGTTTCCACTTCAGGTGCGGGTCGATCACCGTCAGCGGTTCATCGAAGAGGATCGCCGACACGTCATCGCGCACCAGCCCGCGGCCCATGGAGACTTTCTGTTTTTCGTCGGCGGTGAGGTTGCGGGCTTTCTTGTACAGCAGTGCCTGGAGGTCGAGGACTTCAGCGATTTCCTGTACTTTGCTGTGAATTTTCGCTTCCACCATGCCTTGATTGCGCAGTGGGAAGGCCAGGTTGTCGAACACCGTCATGGTGTCGTAGACCACCGGAAACTGGAAAACCTGGGCGATGTTGCGCTTCTCCGGGGTCAGGTCGTTGACCGCTTTGCCGTCGAACAGCACATGGCCCTGGGACGGGCTGAGCAGCCCGGAAATGATGTTGAGCAAGGTCGACTTGCCGCAACCGGATGGTCCGAGCAAGGCGTAGGCACCACCCTGCGCCCAGATGTGATCCATCTCGCGGATCGCATAGTCCTCCGGCCCCACCGGGGTCTTGGTGTAGCTGTGGGCGAGGTTCTGCAAACGGATTTCGGCCATCAGGCAACCCTCGTGACACGCCGGCCCGGCGCCTGCACCAGGCACCCCTGCGTATCGAACACAAACAGTTTATGGGTCGGGATGTAGATGCGGATCGGCGCATCGACGTCGTACTCGTGAACCCCCGGCAAGTGCAGCACCAGCAGGAAGTGCTCGTTGCGCACGTGCAGGAAGGTTTCCGATCCGCTGATTTCCGCGACTTCGACGGTCACCGCCAATTCCAGGTCATCGTCGTTGCTCGGCACCAGCGAGATATGGCTGGGCCGCACGCCGAACCGGAACTCGCCCTCGCCCACCGGGCGCAGATCGACGTTCAGCGGGAAGTGCACGAAGTTGGCGAAACTCACTTCGTTGCCGGCAATGCGCCCCGGCATCAAATTGATCGGCGGCTCGGAGAACAGCTCGGCCGCCAGCACCGTTTGCGGCTGGTGATAGACCGACGAGGACTGGCCGCTCTGGATCACCCGGCCTTCATGAACGATGGTCGTGGTACCGCCCAGAGCCAGGGCTTCGTTGGGTTCGGTGGTGGCGTAGATGGCAATGGTGTGGCGCGCCTTGAACAGCTCGCGCATTTCCTGGCGCAGCTCTTCGCGCAACTTGTAGTCGAGGTTGACCAGTGGCTCGTCGAACAGGATCAGCTCGGCGTCCTTGACCAGCGCCCGGGCCATGGCCGTACGCTGTTGCTGGCCGCCGGAGAGCTCAAGGGGATGGCGCTGGAGGAACTTCTCGATGCGCAGCATCTTCGCGGTTTCCAGCACCTTGCTCTGGATCAGCTCGCTGGATACACCGGCCTGGCGCAGCGGCGAGGCGATGTTCTCGAAGACGGTCATGGTCGGGTAATTGATGAACTGCTGATACACCATCGACACATTGCGCAGGCGCACCGGGCGCTGGGTGACATCGACACCGTTCATCAGGATGCGGCCGCTGTCGGGCTTGTCCAGACCGGCCATCAAGCGCATCAGGCTGGTTTTGCCGGACAAGGTGCGACCCAGCAGAACGTTGAAGGAACCGGGTTCAAAACTCAGGTTGGCATCGTCGATCCAGATCTGGCCCTCGACGGTGCGGCTGACGTGCTCCAGGGTGAGTGACATGGCTCGGCCTTTTTATTATTGGAGTCAAGCGACCGGAGCTCTAAAGCGACATCCGTGCCAAAAATTTCAAGCTGTTGATTCAATTTGAAATTCCAGGAAACCACGGCAATACGACGTTCATTGCTGAACACAAATGAACAATCGGAAATGAACAAATGAACAGTTCGCCCATTGACAGTGAACAATACTGAACAACACTCTACGGACCATTCACGCCCCCTGTAGGAGCGAGCTTGCTCGCGATGGACTTGAGAGCGCTGCGTTTATGCAGGCAGCCCTCATCTCCGTTAACGTCCATCGCGAGCAAGCTCGCTCCTACAGGGATCGGCGTTACCCCATAAAAACAATAAGAATGCTGATTCAGAGATCGACTGCCATGGCCGCACCCGCATCGCCGTTGTCCCACGACGCCATCATCCAGGACTCCTGGTCCCGTTGCCGCGCGTTCGGTCTCAGTCATCAGAGCGCGCCGGCATTCGACCAATTGCCGGCCGCGGGCATCGCGCAACTGCTGGAGAGCCAGCATTCGCTGGTGCAAACCACCCACCAGGAAGTGCTGCCCTACTACGAGAACATCCTGAGCAATTCCAATTGCCTGATCATGCTCGCCGACCATCAGGGCCAGGTGCTCACGTCGTGGGGAACGCAGCGCTTTATCGAACCCAAACTGGCCCGGGGCTTCAGCGCCGGCGCCAGCTGGATGGAACGCTGCACCGGCACCAACGCCATTGGCACCGCCCTGGCCTGTGAACAAGCGGTGCACATCGAGCACGATGAACATTTCCTCAAGGCCAACCGCTTCATGACCGGTTCCGCCGCGCCGATTTTCGATGCCGAGCGCAAGGTGATCGCGGTGCTGGACGTGTCCAGTGACAGCTACCTGCCGCCCTCCCACACCCTGGGCATGGTCAAGATGATGAGCCAGACCGTGGAAAACCGGCTGATCCTCAACCTGTTCCATGGCCAGCATTTCCAGCTGACGTTCAATACCGGCCTGAACAACTTCGACAGTCAGTGGGCCGGCTTGCTGATCTTCGATGAAACCGGCCAGGTGCTGTCAGCCAATCGCCGGGCCGACAATCTACTGGGCATCAGCCTGTCGCGCGTCAGCATCGAGAGCCTGTTCAAGGTCTCGCTGCTGGAACTGCTCAACCAGCCCGAAGGCCTGCCCTTCGCCCTGCAAACCTCTGGGCGCAACCGCTTCCAGTGCCTGTTGAAGCGCCCCAAACAGGCATCAATTCAACCTCGAGTGTTCACCGAGCCGGTTGTAGCTGCACCCGCAGCCATCAGCCTCAACACCTTGCATTTCGGCGACAGCCGCGTGGAAAAAGCCGTGCGTCAGGCCGAGCGCTTGCTGGAAAAAGACATTCCCCTGCTGATCCACGGCGAAACCGGGGTCGGCAAGGAAGTGTTCGTCAAAGCCCTGCACCAGGCCAGCTCGCGCAGCAAACAAGCGTTCATCGCCGTCAACTGTGCGGCGATTCCCGCCGAACTGGTGGAGTCCGAGCTGTTCGGCTATGAGAAAGGCGCGTTCACCGGCGCCAACCAGAAAGGCAGCATTGGGCTGATCCGCAAAGCTGACAAAGGCACGCTGTTTCTCGACGAAATCGGTGACATGCCGCTGCCGACCCAGGCGCGACTGTTGCGGGTGTTGCAGGAGCGTTGCGTGCAGCCGGTCGGTAGCAGCGAGTTGTTCCCGGTGGACTTGCGCATCATTTCCGCGACCAATCGCTCGTTACGCGAACAGGTACAACTGGGGCGGTTTCGTGAAGACCTGTACTACCGCATCGGCGGCCTGACCCTGGAGCTGCCGCCGTTAAGGGAGCGCGGCGATAAAGAGGCGCTGTTCAAACGCCTGTGGGAACAGCATCGCGAACCCGGCCAATGGGCCGGACTGAGCCGCGAGGTATTGGAACTGTTCGACCGCCACCCGTGGCCGGGGAATTTACGTCAGGTCAGCAGCGTGATGCAGGTGGCGCTGGCCATGGCCGAGGAGCAGCCGATGAGGCCGGAGCATTTGCCGGATGATTTTTTTGTCGATCTGGAAATGGAGCCGGTCGATACGCTGGAACCGTTAACTGTGGATCTGAACGATGCCGAGGATTTGAATCGGCAGTTGCAGGCGGCGGGAGGGAATATTTCGTATCTGGCGAGACGGTTGGGGGTGAGCAGGAATACCCTTTACAAACGGTTGCGCCAGACTGAATGATGAGCTGGCCGGACGGGCCCCTTCGCTGGCAAGCCAGCTCCTACGGTGTCCGTGGTGTACATGATTTTGGCGAATGGCGCGACCTTGTAGGAGCTGGCTTGCCAGCGAAGACGCCAGCCCTGTCACCGCAGAAATAGCAAACAGCCCTTAAAAACAAAACCCGCACAAGGCGGGTTTTGTTTTTAAGCATTACATCTATCAGTCAGCCAGACGCCAGGTCGTACCGCCCTTGCCGTCTTCCAGCACCACGCCCATGGCAGTGAGCTGGTCGCGGATTCGGTCGGATTCGGCCCAGTCCTTGCCGGCACGTGCCGCCAGGCGCGCAGCGATCAGCGCCTCGACTTCGGCTGCATCCACGCGCCCTTCGGCACCGGCCTGCAGGAAGTCATCGGCTTCGAGCTGCAACACACCCAGCACGCTGGCCAACTCCTTCAGACGGGCTGCCAGGCCGGCCGCTGCATCCAGATCGCTCTCGCGCAGGCGGTTGATCTCGCGGACCATCTCGAACAGCACCGCGCAGGCTTCCGGCGTGCCGAAGTCGTCGTTCATCACCTGAGTGAAGCGCTCGACGAAGGCTTCGCCGCCCGCCGGCGCCACGTTCGGCAGACCTTTCAACGCATGGTAGAAACGCTCCAGGGCGCCCTTGGCGTCCTTGAGGTTGTCTTCCGAATAGTTGATGGCGCTACGGTAGTGGCTCGACACCAGCAGGTAACGCACGACTTCCGGGTGGTACTTGTCGAGCACGTCGCGGATGGTGAAAAAGTTGTTCAAGGACTTGGACATCTTCTCGCCATTGATGCGGATCATGCCGCAATGCATCCACGCATTGGCGTAGGTCTTGCCGGTGGCCGCTTCGCTCTGGGCGATTTCGTTTTCGTGGTGCGGGAACTCCAGGTCGCTGCCGCCGCCATGAATGTCGAAGGTCTCGCCCAGGCAGCAGGTGGACATCACCGAGCATTCGATGTGCCAGCCCGGACGCCCGGCGCCCCACGGCGATTCCCAGCTCGGCTCACCCGGCTTGGCGGCTTTCCACAATACGAAGTCCAGCGGGTCCTGTTTGGACTCGTCGACTTCGATCCGCGCGCCGATGCGCAGGTCTTCGATCTTCTTGCGCGACAGCTTGCCGTAGCCCATGAACTTGCCGACACGGTAGTACACGTCGCCATTGCCCGGGGCATAGGCGTAGCCCTTGTCGATCAGGGTCTGGATCATCGCGTGCATGCCCAGGATGTGATCGGTGGCACGCGGCTCCATGTCCGGCTTCTTGATGTTCAGGCGCGCTTCATCTTCGTGCATCGCCGCGATCATGCGCTCGGTCAGCGCTTCGAACGACTCGCCGTTCTCGCGGGCACGGTTGATGATCTTGTCGTCGATGTCGGTGATGTTGCGCACGTAGGTCAGGTCGTAACCGCTGAAGCGCAACCAGCGGGTCACCAGGTCGAAGGCGACCATGCTGCGGCCGTGGCCCAGGTGGCAGTAGTCGTACACGGTCATGCCGCACACGTACATGCGCACCTTGTTGCCATCCAGTGGCTTGAAGACTTCTTTGCTCTTGGTGAGCGTGTTGTAGATCGTAAGCACGTTAAATCCTTGAATCACTGGCCCCACGAATCACGCAGGGTCACGGTACGGTTGAATACCGGCTGACCTGGTTTCGAGTCCTTGATATCCGCGACGAAGTAACCTTCGCGCTCGAACTGGAAACGGTCTTCCGGCTGTGCATTGCCCAGCGAGGGTTCAGCACGACAACCGGTGAGTACCCGCAGCGAGTCAGGGTTGATGTTGTCCAGGAAACTGGCACTGTCTTCGGCTTTTTCCGGGTTCGCAGAACGGAACAGACGATCGTACAGACGCACTTCGCATTCGACGCTGGCCGCAGCCGGCACCCAGTGCACCACGCCTTTGACCTTGCGGCCTTCCGGGTTCTTGCCCAGGGTGTCCGGATCGTACGAGCAGCGCAGTTCGACGATGTTGCCGTCGGCGTCCTTGATCGCTTCGTCGGCGCGGATCACGTAGCTGCCACGCAGGCGTACTTCACCGGCCGGCTCCAGACGCTTGTAGCCTTTTGGCGGCTCTTCCATGAAGTCTTCACGGTCGATGTAGATTTCACGGGCGAACGGCAGAACGCGCATGCCCATGTCTTCTTTCGGATGGCACGGCAGTTCGAGGTTCTCGACCTGGCCTTGCGGGTAGTTGGTGATCACGACTTTCAGCGGACGCAACACGCACATGGCACGCGGGGCGCTATGGTCGAGGTCGTCGCGGATGCTGAATTCGAGCATGCCGAAGTCGACCACGCCGTCGGAACGGTTGGTGCCGATCATTTCGCAGAAGTTGCGGATCGATTTCGGCGTGTAGCCACGGCGACGGAAGCCCGACAGCGTGGACATGCGCGGGTCGTCCCAGCCATTGACGTGACCTTCGTCCACAAGCTGCTTGAGCTTGCGCTTGCTGGTGATGGTGTAGTTCAGGTTCAGGCGGCTGAACTCGTACTGGCGCGGGTGCGCCGGCACCGGCAGGTTGTCGAGGAACCAGTCGTACAGCGGACGATGGCTTTCGAACTCCAGGGTGCAGATCGAGTGGGTAATGCCTTCGATGGCGTCCGACTGACCGTGGGTGAAGTCGTAGTTCGGGTAAATGCACCACTTGTCACCGGTCTGGTGGTGATGGGCATGTCGGATGCGGTACATGATCGGGTCGCGCAGGTTCATGTTCGGCGAGGCCATGTCGATCTTGGCCCGCAGCACGCGTGCGCCGTCCGGGAATTCACCGGCTTTCATGCGGGCGAACAGGTCCAGGTTCTCTTCAACCGAGCGGTCGCGGAACGGACTGTTCTTGCCCGGCTCGGTCAGGCTGCCACGGTATTCCCTGGCTTGTTCAGGGGTCAGGTCGTCAACATAGGCCTTGCCGGCCTTGATCAGCTCTACCGCCCAGTCGTGCAGTTGGTCGAAATACTGCGAGGCATAGCGCACTTCACCGGACCACTCGAAGCCCAGCCATTTGACGTCGCTTTCGATCGCGTCGATGTATTCCTGGTCTTCCTTGGCCGGGTTGGTGTCGTCGAAACGCAGGTGCGTGACGCCGCCGAACTCCTGGGCCAGGCCGAAGTTCACACAGATCGACTTGGCGTGACCGATGTGCAGGTAGCCGTTGGGTTCAGGCGGGAAACGGGTGACGATTTGCGTGTGCTTGCCCGAGTCCAGGTCTGCCTGGATGATCGGCCGCAGGAAGTTGACCGGCACGGCTGGGCCGGTCTTGGCATTCGAGGTAGGGTCGACAGTGGGCTTGCTCATAGGATCCTTGAACGTACAAGTGCGTGGCCGTAACGAAGGCCGGACAAAACAAAGCCGCTATCATAGCCGATGCCGTCAAGTACCTGACAGAGCGCACTCTGTAAACCGTCGCATTTAATAGGCTGTAAATGAAAAAACAGCCTCGAAATTCGCGTCTGGCAGGCTAAACTGCGCACCTTGGCCAAAACAGGCTGAACCGGTGGCGGGACATGATGTTCCAACACCACGAATTCCTTATAAAGAGTAACGATCATGACCCAAGTCAAACTGACTACCAACTTCGGCGACATCGTCCTCGAACTGAACGCCGATAAAGCCCCGATCACCGTGGCCAACTTCGTCGAATACGTCAAAGCCGGTCACTACGAAAACACCGTTTTCCACCGCGTCATCGGTAACTTCATGATCCAGGGCGGTGGTTTCGAGCCAGGCATGAAAGAAAAGAAAGACAAGCGTCCAAGCATCCAGAACGAAGCCGACAACGGCCTTTCCAACGACAAGTACACCGTTGCCATGGCCCGCACCATGGAGCCGCATTCGGCTTCCGCGCAGTTCTTCATCAACGTGGCGGACAACAGCTTCCTCAACCACAGCGGCAAGAACGTTCAAGGCTGGGGCTACGCGGTATTCGGTAAAGTGACCGCCGGCACCGACGTTGTCGACAAGATCAAAGGCGTGGCCACCACCTCCAAGTCCGGCCACCAGGACGTTCCGGCAGACGACGTGATCATCGAGAAAGCCGAGATCATTGAGTGATATTGCTGATTTCAGACTTGCATCTGGAAGAGGAGCGCCCGGACATTACCCGGGCGTTTCTGGATTTGCTCGCCGGACGCGCCCGCTCGGCAAGCGCGTTGTACATTCTGGGCGACTTCTTCGAGGTGTGGATTGGCGACGACGCCATGACACCCTTCCAGCGTTCCATCTGCCAGGCCCTGCGCGACCTCAGCGACAGCGGCACGGCCATTTTTCTGATGCACGGCAATCGTGACTTCCTGCTCGGCAAGGCGTTCTGCAAACAGGCAGGCTGCACCTTGTTGAAAGATCCGAGTGTCGTGCAACTCAACGGCGAGCCGGTGCTGCTGATGCACGGCGACAGCCTCTGCACCCGCGACGTGGGTTATATGAAGTTGCGGCGCTACCTGCGCAACCCGATCACCCTGTTCATCCTGCGGCACTTACCGCTGAGCACCCGGCATAAGCTGGCGCGCAAGTTGCGCAGTGAAAGTCGAAGCCAGGTTCGGATGAAGGCCAATGACATTGTCGATGTCACACCCGATGAGATCCCGCGGATCATGCAGGAGTACGGGGTGAAGACCTTGATCCACGGGCACACTCACCGTCCCGCGATTCATAAGCTGCAGCTTGGCGAGCAAGCCGCCAGGCGCATTGTGCTGGGGGATTGGGATCGTCAGGGTTGGGCGTTGCAGGTAGATGAGCAGGGGTTTGCGCTGGCGCCGTTCGATTTCGCCCCGCCGCCGACGCCTGCGCTTCCCCACCCGTAGCCTCACCGCGCACCTGTAGGAGCCGGCTTGCCGGCGAACCAGACGACGCGGTGTATCAGATACGCCCCCTTCGCTGGCAAGCCAGCTCCTACAGATTTAGTGTCCGGCGGAGGCCGCAGGCCCGGCTTTGGCCGTAAACGGCGGCTTGGCCAGCCACACGATCAGGATCAGCCCCATGAACATCCAGCCCAGCAAGGTGAAGTAATCCACCGTGGACATGATGTACGCCTGGCTGATCACCGTCTGCTCCAGCTGCGTATAGGCCTTGGCCCCTGCCCCGCCCAGATGGGTCAGTGCTTCGCGGGTCGCCGGATCGAACGGGGTGATGCTTTCGGTCAGGTAGGCGTGGTGCTGGTCGGCGCGGCGAATCCAGATCCAGGTGGTCAGCGACGCCGCAAAACTACCGCCCAGGGTCCGCAAGAACGTCGCCAGCCCCGAACCGTCGGCAATCTGGCTCGGCGGCAGGTCCGAGAGCAGGATGGTCAAAGTCGGCATGAAGAACAGCGCCACACCAATCCCCATGAATAGCTGCACCATGGCGATGTGCTGGAAGTCCACTTCATTGGTGAAACCTGCGCGCATGAAACAGCTCAGGCCGATGGCCAGGAACGCCCCGCCCGCCAGCACGCGCATGTCGAATCGCGGCGCGTACTTGCCGACAAACGGCGACAGCAGCACCGGCAGGATCCCCAGCGGTGCCACGGCAAAACCGGCCCAGGTCGCGGTGTAGCCCAAGCGTGTCTGCAGCCACTGCGGCAGGATCAGGTTGATCCCGAAGAACCCGGCATAGCCCAGGATCAACACGATGGTGCCGTAGCGGAAGTTGCGATGGGCGAACAGGCGCAGGTTGACCACCGGATGTTCGTCGGTCATTTCCCAGATCACGAAGAACGCCAGGGCCACCACCGAAATCACCGAACCGATCACGATGAAACTGGATTCGAACCAGTCGGCATCATTGCCCTTGTCGAGCACGATCTGCAACGCGCCGACGCCGATGATCAGCGCGATCAAACCCACGTAATCCATCGGTTGGCGACTGGTGGCCACCGGGCGCTTTTTCATCTGTTGGGTCACCACCCATGCAGCGAACAGTCCGATCGGCACGTTGATGAAGAAAATCCATGGCCAGCTGTAGCTGTCGGTGATCCAGCCGCCGAGGATCGGCCCGGCAATCGGCGCGACCACGGTGACCATCGCCAGCAGTGCCAGGGCCATCCCTCGTTTAGCGGGGGGATACACCGCGATCAACAGGGTCTGGGTCATCGGGTACAACGGCCCCGCGACCACCCCTTGCAGTACCCGGAAGCCCACCAGCTCCGGCATGGACGTGGAGATCCCGCACAAAAACGAAGCGAGCACGAACAGCAACGTCGCCCAGACAAACAGCTTCACCTCGCCAAAACGGCGACTGAGCCAACCGGTCAACGGCAAGGCAATGGCGTTGCTCACCGCAAACGAGGTGATGACCCAGGTGCCCTGCTCCGAACTCACGCCCAGGTTGCCGGAGATCGTCGGCAACGCCACGTTGGCGATGGTGGTGTCGAGCACTTGCATGAAGGTCGCCAGCGACAGGCCGATGGTGCTGAGCAGCAGGCTGGGCGGCGTGAAAGACGCGTTATTGCTCATCGCGAATCCTTTGAAACCGGGCCGGCGTGATGGCACACTGACATATCAGCGTTGCGCAGTTTTGCTGACCGCGGCGCTGTTGTCGTGGATCAACTGAGTGATCATCGCATCGGCCTCGGCCAACTGACGGTCGTAGACGTTGGTGCTGAACGAAGCCTTCTGCGGCGATTGTTGCGCCAGCACCGGCCCGCTCTGATCGCGCAGGTTCACATCGACCATGGTCGACAGACCGACCCGCAACGGGTGCCTGGCCAGTTCTTCGGCGTTGATGTGGATCCGCACCGGTACGCGCTGCACGATCTTGATCCAGTTGCCGGTGGCGTTCTGCGCCGGCAGCAAGGCAAATGCGCTGCCGGTCCCGGCGCCGAGGCTATCGATGGTGCCGCTGTACTTCACGTCGCTGCCGTAAAGATCGGTTTCGATCGCCACCGGCTGACCGATTCGCATGTCACGCAACTGGGTTTCCTTGAAGTTGGCGTCGATCCACAGCTGGTCCAGCGGGATCACCGCCATCAGTGCTTCACCCGGCTGCACCCGCTGGCCCAGTTGCACGCTGCGCTTGGCCACGTAGCCGGTGACCGGCGCGATCAAGGTGCTGCGGGCATTGTTCAGGTAGGCCTGACGCAGTTGTGCGGCGGCGGCCATCACGTCCGGGTGCGATGAAACCACGGTGTCATCGACCAGCGCGCTGGTGGTCTTGAGCTTCTGTTCGGCGTTGGCCAGGGCGTTTTGCGCCGAGGTCAGGTCGTCGCGGGCGTGGGACAGCTCCTCCTGGGAAATCGCCCCGCCAACGGCGAGGCTCTTGCGCCGGTTGAAGTTATCCAGGGCCTTTTGTACTTCGGCTTTCTGGGCGTTGACCTGGGCCTTCATGCCATCCACATCGCTGTACAAGCCGCGCACCTGACGCACGGTACGCGCCAGATTGGCCTGGGCGTTTTGCAGACCGATTTCGGCATCGTTCGGGTCGAAGTTCACCAGCACCTGGCCTTCATGGACCAGATCGCCGTCATCGGCGCCGATACTGACCACGGTGCCGGTGACCAGCGGCGTGATTTCCACCACGTTGCCGTTCACATAGGCGTCGTCGGTGCTTTCGCTCCAGCGCCCGTAAAACTCGTGGTAGGCCCAGACACCCGCGCCACTGAGCACGACGGCGGCGGCCAGGACCAACAGCATGAATTTGCGTTTGCCCGAATTGGGGTTGCCCTGGGTGTTTTCAGGAGGTTGAGTTGTATCGGCAGTGGCCATGACAAGTACCTTGAATTAGTGGGTCAGCGTGGCTGGCGTGGCGGTGGCCGAGGCAATCGCCTCAGGCTGGAAACCGCCGCCCAGCGCCTGCATCAACTGGATCGACAGGTCAATCTGCTCGGCATTCAGGTTGGCCAGCTGTCGCTGGGCCTGGAGCAATTGCTGCTCGATGCTGAGCACGTCCAGGTAGTTGCCGATGCCGGAACCGTAACGCTGGACCACGGTGTTGTAGGAATCCTGGGCGATGTCGGTGGCGTGTTGCTGGGCAGCGATCTGCCGACCGATATCGCGCAACTGGTGGATGCTGTCACTGACATCCCCCAGCGCCTTCACCAGGCTTTTGTTGTACTGCGCCACGGCGAGGTCGTAATCGGCGTCGCGCGAATCGAGGTCGGCACGCAGGCGGCCGCCGTCGAAAATCGGCACAGAGATCGTTGGTGCAATGTTGAAGAAGCGGCTGGCCGAACCAAACATCGCATCGCCCAACAGGGACTCGGCACCGGCAGCGGCGCTGAGGTTCAGGTTGGGATAGAACCGGGTCTTGCCGGCATCGATGTTTTTGCTCGCCGCCTCGACCCGCCAGCGCGCGGCCACCAGGTCCGGGCGACGCCCGAGCAGCTCGGCCGGCAGCACCGAAGGTAGCGCTACCGCACTCGGCTGCAGAATGTTGGGGCGGGCGATTTCATTGCCACGGTCCGGGCCTTTGCCGAGCAGCACCGCGAGCGCGATTTTCGTGCTGTTCAGGCGTTTTTCGGCGTCGATCAGGTTGGCCTGGGAAGTGGCTTCCAGGCTTTCGGTCTGCTGGAACTGGTATTGGCTGTCGATCCCGGCAGTCAGGCGCCGCTGGCTCAGCTCGAGCATTTGTCGGGTGCGCTTGAGGTCTTCGCTGGACAGGTCAAAGACGATGTGTGCCTGCCCCAGATCGCTGTAGGCCCGGGCGACATCGGCAGCCAGCGTCAGTTGCGCAGCCTGCTGGTCGACTTCGGCCGCGCGAGCCTGGCCGAGGGCCGCTTCCCAGGCATCGCGCTGACCGCCCCAGAGATCGAAGTTGTAATTGAAAGTGGTACTGATGTTACGCACGGTGGCGTAGGCGTCGCCCTGCCCGCGCGGGTCCTGGTCCCGGGCCAGGCGCGAGCGGCTGACACCGGCGCTGGCATCCAGGGTCGGCATCCGCTCGGCGTCGGCTGCGGAAGCGGCAGCGCTGGCCTGATGGGCACGGGCGTCGGCGATCTGCATGTCCGGGCTGTCACGCAGGGCCTCGCGGATCAGGCCGTCGAGTTGCGGGTCGCCGAGGCTTTTCCACCAGTCGCTTTTCGGCCAGGCGGCTGGCGACAGGGTCACGCCGCCAAGGGATTGCCCGGCCTTGAGGCTCTTCGCATCGAGGTTGACGCCTTGGGTTTTCAGGCCGCTGTAACTGGCGCAACCGGCCAGGCTCATGGCCAACAACACCAGGCTCAGGCCAGTACGCAAGGGGTTACTGCTCATTTGTCACCTACCCGCAACAGGGTGATCGCGTCACCGGCTGCCACCAGAATTTTCTTCAGGATCAGCTCCAGGGTTTTCAATTCTTCTGGCGTGATTGCACCGGCCAGTTCATTCATGGCTTCAGCGCCGATGTGCGGCAACAGTCCGGCGAGCTTCTGCCCTTCTTCCGTGAGTACAAGCTGCACCTGACGGCGGTCCGCCTCGGAGCGTTGACGCGCAAGGAAACCTTTCTGTTCCAGGCGATCGAGCATGCGCGTCATCGAGCCGCTGTCCAGGGACAAGTGGCGGCACAACTCGCCCGGCGAATCGACGCCGAACTGGGCCATGATGATCAACACCTTGAACTGCGCGGCGGTGATGCCGTGGGGTTCCATGTGAGTGTCGATGATCCGGTCCTTGAGCAACGCAGCACGTCCGAGCAGCAGGCCGAGATGGCAATTGTGGAAATCGTCTGGAGAGAAATGTTTCATCTGACTACCAATTAGCTGCCTAGGCAGTGAATGTATGTCGTAATGTTACTGCCTAAGCAGCGAATGTCAACGCAATAGTTAGGTTGCTTGGCAATCAGTTGACCAGTGGTGTCGGAATTTGTGGCGGCCACACGGACGCCTTCGCTGGCAAGCCAGCTCCTACAGGTGTGGTGATCCCTGTAGGAGCTGGCTTGCCAGCGAATGAAGCGACTCGGCCTTTTGTATGGAATGCGGGCTAGAAATCCCGCTTGTAGAAGATGTCCAGCGAACTGGCCACGCCGCCAGCGGCTTCGAGGTAGACCTTCTTGCTCAGCTTGTAGCGCAAGGCAATGGTGTTGGCCGGTTCGAACACACCGACGCCATAGCGCAGGCTGAGCTTCTCGGAAAGGTTGCCACTGGCCACCACACTGGTGGCAGTGCCGCTGCCCTGAGTGTCAAGCTGGAAGTCCTGGATGCCCAGGTTCTTGGCCAGGCCACTGGTCACTCCGGAACTGCCCATCAAGCCCAGACCGAGGGCCGCCTGGGCGAGCATGTTGTTGTCTTCGCCATTGCTGCTCAACGGACGCCCGAGCACCAGATAGGACAGGGCCTGCTCCTGGCTCATGGCCGGTTCGGAAAAGATCTGTGTGGTTGGCTGCTCGGCGCTGCCGCTCAGGCGAATGCCGGCGATGATATCGTCGGTCTTGCGAATGGCCTCGATGTCCAGATACGGCTGATCGATGGGCCCGGCAAACAGCAAGCGTGCCCGGCGCACCGAAAGCCGCTGGCCGTAGGCGCGGTATCGGCCATCGTTCAGCCACAGCTCGCCACGGGTGTCCATGTTGTCACCGATGTGCACATGCCCCTGCACATTCGCGGTCAGGCCAAACCCGGCGAAGCTCAGCTTGTCCTCGCCGACCAGCACTTCGATGTCCATCTTCATCGCCAGCGGCGGTTTGCCCTCATCGGTTTGCTGACCGACGATCACCGTGTCATCGGAGACCTTGACCGTCGACGGCGGCAGTTCGCGAATGGTGATTTCGCCCCTGGGCACCAGCACTTTGCCAGCGATGGCCAACTCGCCATCTTTCATCGAGATTTTCAGATCCGGTGCGACCTCAAGCTTGGCGTAAGGCTCGACAGTGACTGGTAACTGCGAGCCCTTGAGCGCCAGGTCCACCTTCAGCGCTTGTCCCCAGGCGATGTTGCCGTTCAGGCTGCCCTGCCCAACCTTGCCGCTGTTCCAGCCACCATTGATCGATACGTTTTCGCCGGCGATCAGCGCTTGAACGTGCAGGTTTTCCAGCTCCATCGGCAGCTCAGGTCCGGCAATCACGCCGTCGCTGAGTTGCAGGCTGCCATTGATCTGTGGCGCCAACAGCCCGCCGGAAATCGTGCCACTGCCATTGAGGCGCCCGGCCAGCTTTTCGACCATTGGCACAAACGGCCGCGCCACCGACAGATCCAGCCCGCTCAAGCGGAACGAGCCGCTCAACGGTTTGTTCTTCGGCAACGGATTGAGCTGCGCCTGCACCATCAGTTCGCCAAGTTTGCCGCCGATGAAGTTGAGCTCGGTGTCGATGCGCTTGGGCGTGAGTTTGCTGGTGAGTTTCAGGGTCTGGTACGGGAAGTCCAGCCACTGGTCCTTGTCCTTGATGCGCAACGTGCCGCCGCCGGCATCGACGCTGACCAGGCCGTTCGGGCCACTGGCCGGCAGGTCCAGTTGCAGGTCGGCGTTGAGTCGGCCCTGCCAGGCGAAATCCTTCGGCAACCATTGCGCGAGGCTATCGATCGGGAATTGCTTGAGGTGATAACGCAGCTTCGGCTCGGGCATCAGGCGCGAGTCTTCTCCACACAGGCTGGCCTGGCCGGATGCCCAGCAATGGGCGCCAAAATTGATTTTGCCGTCCGCCAGCCGTTCGAGTTTCGCCGGCCCTTGCAGCTTCCAGTCCTGGCCACCGGCCTGGATATCACCGCTGGCCAGGCGTCCGCGCCAATTGCCCTTGTCCAGCGCACCGTCCAGACCCAGCGCCAGTTTCAGCTTCGGCCCTTGCAGATCGAGGCTCAGCTTCTGGTTCTTGATGTCACCCTGACCGCTGGCGGTCAGCGTTCCCAGCGAGGTGTCCCCGACCCGGATGCCACTGCCCTTGAGGTCGATTTTCGCCCGTTGCGCACTGTCCAGCGTGGCGTCCAGGTTCAGGCTTTGCAGGCGATGGTCCTGGAAAGCCAGTTGCGAGCCTTGCAGGTCAAGCTTGCCTTGGGGCGCCTTGAGTGTGCCGGCGACATCCACGCGGCCATTGAGCTGGCCACGCAGCTGCGGCCAGAGCTGGGCCAGACGCGGCAGCTTGAGATCGATCTGGCCGGCGAGTTTCTGTTGCAGGCTGCCCTTGCCAGTGATGCTGTTATCGCCGAGGCGAACTTGCAGGGCGTTGAGGTTCCATTGCTCACCACCGCCATCGGCCTTGGCCTGGATCACCGCCGGTTGACCGCGCAGTTTGCCCTTGAGGTCCAGGTCGGCATTGAGGCTGAGCACTTCGTTTTTCATCTCGCCCTGGCTGCGCAACGGCCCGGCCAGCGTACCCGGCAACTCCGCGACCCAGTACGCGGGGTTGATCGCCGACAGGTCCAGCGCGGTGTCCCAGGCAATGCCGTCGGCAAATTGCAGGTTCAGGTGCCCTTCGGCCTTGCCCTGCCCGGCCTGGAGTTGAATCTGTTGCAGGTAGATTTTCGTCAGGTCACCGGCGAAAGGGCTGGCCAGGGTGAAGGCGCCGGCCGGACCATCCGCCGCCGCGGTAAAATGACCAAGGTACTTGCCGTCGGTGTAAGAGACTTCGCCGGTGAACGTGCGAAGCGCTACTTGCGGTTCGTCGATGAGTGGATAAAGCCTGTGCCAGGGGAAGTCCAGCCAGTCGATCTTCGCCTCGGCGCTCAAGCCCTTGCTCCAATCCAGCTGCCCTGTGAGCTTGAGGTTTTGCTTGTCGTTGGCGGTCAGGTCCAGCGCGGCGATCTGCGCGCCCCTGGCGTCGACCTGGCCCTGCAGCGCCAGGGCGACTGGACCTTGCTCGGCGGGCAGCGTGGCTTTGCCGAGCAGCGTGTAGCCGTTCTTCAAGTCGCCAGCGCCGGTGAGTTCAAGCTGATTGAGTTGCAGGGTGTCCGGCAGATCGGCACTGGGCTTGAAGCCGTCGGCGGTGATCCGCACCTTGGCCGGCAGGTTTTCCACCAGCGGTTGCAGTTCGCCGCTCAGTTGCCCGTTGAAGTAACCGCTGCTGTCGGCTTTCAGGCTCAGAGTCTTGAGCAGGTCGCCGTCGACTTTCAGCGCCAGCACCAAGGGCTCAGGCGTCGACAACAGGGTCAGCTTGCCTTCGGCACTGAGGGGCCAGTTACCGGAGGGTTGCAGCAGGCCGGACAGGTTCAGGCTCAGGTCATCGCGCTGCAACGCCACCGAATCGATCTTCAAACCGACCGCCGTCCAGTGCGCCGCCAGTTGCAAACCCTTGAGCTCTTCGCTGCCGTTGAACAACAGGCTGCCGACCTTGATCTCCCCAAGTTCCAGGGTCAACGGTAACTTGAGCTCCGGGAGCGTGATCGGGCCGCTGTCTGGCTCTTCGGCACCCGGCGGGAACGTCAGGCTGACCTGATCGGCCTGCAATTGCTCGACGCACAACGCCATGCGGGACAGGCACAACGGCGACCAGGCAAAAATCACCTTGTTCAGCTCAACCCGATTGTTGGCCTGTTGCCACAACACCCGGTCGGCACGCCACTGCCCGCCCAGCCGGCCCTGGAAGTTGTCCAGGGTCAACCCCGGTACGAAGCCCAACGCCCAGCGGCTGCCCGTCGCCGTGCCCAGCACCGTCGCCAGCGTCAGGACAACCAGCATCGACAGCGCCGCTATCGCCAGCAACGTTACTTTCAAACCACGCTTCACAGCTCAGGCCCCATGGAAAAGTGCAGTCGAATACCGCCATCGTCGTCCAGCGCGTGGGCCAGGTCGAGACGGATCGGCCCCACCGGCGAGACCCAGCGCACGCCGATACCAACCCCGGTCTTGAGGTCCGGCAATTCGAGTGTATTGAAGGAGTTGCCCTGATCGACAAAGGTCGCGATCCGCCATTTTTCGGCGATGGAATACTGATACTCCGCGCTGGCGGCCACCATGTAGCGACCACCGATGCGGTCCCCGTCGGAGTTTTCCGGGGACAGGCTCTGATAGTCGTAACCGCGCACGCTCTGATCGCCGCCGGCGAAGAAGCGCAGCGACGGCGGCACCGATTTGAAGCCGTTGGTGGCACTGCCGCCGACCTGCACCCGCCCGAGGAAACGATGGTTGTCGAACACCGTGGTCAAGCCTTTGACCAGCGCCGTGCCGTAGAGCAAGTTGCTGTCGGAACCCAAACCTTCCTTGGCCACTCTGGATTCGAATTGCAGCCGATAGCCGTTATGCGGGTCGATGCGGTTGTCGCTTTTCAGGTACGAATAATTCACGCCGGGCATCAGCAGGTTACTGAGCCCGGAGTCGTCGCCAAGTTGGTAATCCTCGCGCTGCCACTTCAGCGACACCACCCGTTGCCAGCCGCTGGGCAATTTGCTGTGCCATTCGGGGCCGAGGGTCAGCAGCTTGCTGTGGGTGTCGGTGCCGGCGATGTCCTCATTCTGATAACCGCCGGCAAAACGCAGTTTGTCGGTCAGTGGCGGGTCCAGTGGAATGTCGTAGAACAGCCCGACGTTTTGCCGCGGTGCCGAGACTTCGGTCTCCCAGCCATAACTATGCCCCTGGGCGTTGACCCAGTGGCGGGTCCAGTTGGCCTTGGCACGTGGGCCGACGTCGGTGGAGAAACCCAGGCCCAGGCCCATGGTCCGCGGCTTGCGGGTTTCGAGCTTGACGTCTACCGGGATCACATCCTCTTTCGATGCCGTTGGCGCCGCATCCACGCGCACGCCTTCGAAGTAGCCGCTCGATTGCAGGTTCTGATTGAGTTCGGCGATCAGTTCCGAGTCATACGGCTCGCCGGCCTTGAATGGCACCATGCGTTGCAGCAGCTCGTCATCGAACGGCGTATCACCCTCGAAACTGACCTTGCCCAAGGTATAGCGCGGGCCACTGTCATAGATCAGTTCGATATCGGCGACGCCGGCACGCGGGTCGACCGACAATTTTGAACGGGTGAAGCGGCCACTGAAAAAGCCATAGCGCGAAGCCTGATTCTGGATCAGGCGCTTGGCCTCCTCGTAATGGCCATGATTGAGCACAGCGCCGGGCTTGAGCGCGTCGCTCTTGGGTACTCGAAAGGTTTTGAGGGAGGCCGCCGGGCCGTCGACGCGTATCGTCACATTGCGCAGATGCACCGGCTCGCCAGGATCGATGGTCAACACCAGGCGTGGTGTCTTGCCACCCTTCACCTCGCTGTCGATGTGCGGCTGGTAATAACCCAAGGCCTGGGAGGCCTTGCGCGCCTGCTCCTCGGCGCCACGGCTGAAGCGTTGCAAGGCTTCTTCGTCACGATCGCCGAGGCTGCCGATATAGCCTTCGATATTGGCCTTCAGCTCATCATTGGACGGTTTGATCCGTACATCCAATTCACTTTGTGCCAACGCCGCACAGCTGGTCATCAGCATCAGTACGCCGCTGGTAATTCTTCCTGGAAACTTCATAGGCGCGGATGCTATCACGAGCTTGAGAGCGTGATAGAGCCTGACATGCCCGGAAAGTTCGCTGCTCAAGCCGTTGCAGTATGTAACACCTGAGGATTGGGGTGAAAAAACACGTGCTCGCGAATCGGTCCTACGGCAACTTCACCGATTTCCTCATAGCCCTGGCGCTTATAGAACTCCAGATAACGCGGGTTCCCGGTGTCGAGAATCACGCCCTGTGAGTTCTCGTCCACCGCGCACCAGTTGTGCACGGCCTGCAACAACTGCTCGCCGAAATATTTGCCCTGGAATTGCGGATGCACCCCCAGCAATGGCAAGACGTGCACCGAGTCGTTCGGCACACAGGCCTCCACGGCAGCGTGATACTCGAGGTAGCGACGGGTGCAGCGAAATCCCGTACTGAGCACCATGCGCAGGCGCCAGGCCCAACTTTCGGTGACGCCGAGGCGACGTTGCGGCGGTGCAATCAGGGCGATGCCAATCAGGCGGTCGTTGACCAGCAGGCCGATGGCCGGCAGGTCCTGGAGAAAGTGCTGGGTCACCAGTTCGCGCACGGTGGCGCGAACCCGGTGTTCGTAGCCGGGGCGTTCGGCCTCGAACAAATAGCCGAAGGTCGGCTCGTGTCGATAAGCCTGGTACAGCAGCGAACGCGCTTCGCGGGCGTAGCCGCTGTCGAGCATGTGAATATCGGCGATGGCGGTCGAGGTTTCGGGCATGACGGTTGATCTCCCCGGCACAGCTCGGGTGGCTGCGCTCTTGTTGTTACGAGCCTGTCGGCGCTGACACAGTTCCTTACAGATCCGAACTCAGTGTAGGCAATGAAATCGCCTTTGTCGGAACGCCGCCCGGAGCAAGCCCGCTCCCACAAAGGCCTGGACCGGACGCATGACCTGTAGGAGCGGGCTTGCCCGCGAAGAGGCCGGGATAGTCAACACAGGTCCGACAGAACCCAGTAAATCCCCTCACCCCACACTGGCCCGATTCCCACATGTCAGCTAGCATCGCCCTTTTGCCAGGACTGCCGACCATGAAGATCGTCTCCTTCAACATCAACGGGCTGCGCGCCCGTCCCCATCAGTTGGCGGCGCTGATCGAAAAGCACCAGCCCGATGTGATCGGTTTGCAGGAAACCAAGGTCCATGACGATCAGTTCCCGCTGGCCGAGGTGCAGGCCCTGGGTTATCACGTGTATTTCCATGGGCAAAAAGGCCACTACGGCGTCGCCCTGCTCTCGCGCCAGGAGCCCCTGGCCGTACATAAAGGCTTCGCCACCGACGACGAAGACGCCCAACGACGCTTCATCTGGGGCACCTTCGCCGACGCCAATGGTGTGCCGGTGACCATCATGAACGGTTATTTCCCACAGGGCGAAAACCGCGACCACCCGACCAAATTCCCGGCCAAGGAACGCTTCTACAGCGATTTGCAGCAACTGCTGGAAAGCCAGTTCGAGAACCACCAGCCACTGGTGGTGATGGGCGATGTGAACATTTCCCCGGAAGATTGCGATATCGGCATCGGCCCGGACAACATGAAGCGCTGGCTGAAAACCGGCAAATGCAGTTTCCTGCCGGAAGAGCGCGAGTGGATGGCCCGCTTGAAGAACTGGGGCCTGGTCGACAGTTTCCGTCACCTGAACCCGGACGTCACCGACACCTTCAGCTGGTTCGACTACCGCAGCCGTGGTTTCGAAGACGAGCCCAAGCGTGGCCTGCGCATCGACCTGATCCTCGCCTCCCAGGGCTTGCTGCCACGGGTGAAGGCCGCAGGGGTGGACTACGAACTGCGCGGCATGGAAAAACCTTCGGACCATGCGCCGATCTGGCTTGAACTGAGCTAAAAAGTACAAGATCGCTGCCTGCGGCAGCGATCTTTTAGCTGTCATTGTTTGGAAACCTTACTGACTTAATCTCCCGACACCTCCTTTGGCTATATAAGGTGCCGGCATGATGCTGCGCGTGTTGTTCCTGTTGATGTTGTGCATGGGCTTGCCGCAGGCGGCCCCGGCCGGCGACTTGTCGATACCCGAACACGGCACCGTGCTGCGCATCCAGGGTTCCAACACCATCGGTGCGGCATTGGGACCGGCGCTGGTGGAGGGTCTGATGAGTGAACTAGGCCTGCGCAAGATCCACCGCGAAACCCCGGACACCGCCAATGAACTGCGCATCGTCGGCGAAACCGTTCAGGGCCGGCGGGTCGTGGTGGAGGTGGCGGCCCATGGTTCCAGCACAGGTTTCACCGCGCTCAAGGCAGCCAGCGCCGACCTGGCCGCCTCATCGCGCCCGATCAAGGACAGCGAACTGGCCAGCCTGCAATCGCTCGGTGACCTGAAAAGCCCGAGCGCCGAACAGGTCATTGCCATCGATGGCCTGGCGATCATCCTGCATCCGGACAATCCGCTGAACCAACTCGACACCGTGCAACTGGCGCGCATATTCAGTGGCGAGGTAAAAACCTGGGAAGACATCGGCGGCCGCGGCGGCTCTATCCATCTGTATGCGCGGGATGATCAGTCCGGGACCTACGACACCTTCAAGGAACTGGTCCTCAGTGGCCGTGGGAAAACGCTGAGCAGCACGGCGAAACGCTTCGAGTCCAGCGAGCAACTGTCCGATGCGGTCAGCGCCGACCCGCAAGGCATCGGATTTATCGGATTGCCTTATGTACGCCAGGCTAAAGCCGTGGCCATTGTCGACGGTCAATCGCAAGCCATGCTGGCGCTCAACAGCCTGATTGCCACGGAAGACTATCCGCTGTCCCGTCGGTTGTTCTTCTACCTGCCACCCAATGGCAAAAATCCCTGGGCCAATGCCCTGGTGGCCTTTGCCCAAAGTACTGACGGTCAGGCCATTGTGGCCGCCAACGGCTTTGTTGCCCAAACCATACAGGCCATGGCCGTTACCCCCAATGCATTGATGCCCGAGGGTTATCAGGCGCTGAGTCGACATGCTCAACGGCTATCGGTGAATTTCCGCTTCGAGGAAGGCAGCGCCACCCTGGACAACAAGGCCAGACAAGATTTGTGGCGAGTACTCGACTATATAAAGCAGCACGGCAAGACCGATGGACAGGTCACGCTGGTGGGGTTTGGCGATGCCAAGAGCGACCCGGCGCGCGCCGATCTGTTGTCGAAACTGCGGGCCATGGCGGTACGGCGGGAGTTGGTGAAAAGCGGCGTGGTGTTTCGCGAGATTCGTGGATTCGGTGCCGAAATGCCAGTGGCGGCCAATAGCGCCGATGAGGGAAGGATCAAGAATCGGCGGGTTGAGGTTTGGGTTTACTGATTTGAATACAGAACAATGTGGCGAGGGGGCTTGCCCCCGTTCGGCTGCGAAGCAGTCGCGAATCATCCACCGCGTTGTATCAGAGCCAACACGGTGAATGGATTCAGGCCCGCTTCGCGGTCCAACGGGGGCAAGCCCCCTCGCCACAAATACTCACTGCCCACAAATTCTTTGCGGTCTTACTGCCCGCTACGCATCATCTCTTTCGGCACATATTTGCCGATTTCGAACTTGCCGATTGCCGCACGGTGCACTTCGTCCGGGCCGTCGGCCAGGCGCAGGGTACGCTGCATGGCGTACATGTAGGCCAGCGGGAAATCGTTGGAAACCCCTGCCCCGCCATGAATCTGGATCGCCCGGTCGATCACTCGCAGCGCAACGTTTGGTGCGACGACCTTGATCTGCGCAATCTCGCTGCGGGCCACTTTGTTGCCAACCGTGTCCATCATGTACGCTGCCTTCAGTGTCAGCAGACGTGCCATGTCGATTTCCATCCGCGAGTCGGCGATCTTGTCGACGTTACCGCCCAGCCGCGCCAGGGGTTTGCCGAATGCGGTGCGGCTCACCGAGCGCTTGCACATCAGTTCCAGTGCGCGCTCGGCCATGCCGATCGAACGCATGCAGTGGTGAATCCGGCCCGGACCAAGGCGACCTTGAGCAATTTCGAAGCCGCGGCCTTCCCCCAGCAGGACGTTTTCGTACGGCACCCGGACGTTTTCGAACAGCACTTCGGCGTGACCGTGAGGCGCATCGTCGTAACCGAACACCGGCAGCGGGCGCACGATCTTCACGCCGGGAGCATCCACCGGCACCAGAATCATCGAGTGCTGCGCGTGGCGTGGCCCGTCCGGATTGCTCAGCCCCATGAAAATCAGGATTTTGCAGCGCGGGTCGCAAGCACCCGAGGTCCACCATTTCTTGCCGTTGATCACCCACTCGTCGCCATCGCGCACCGCACGGGCGGCCATGTTGGTGGCGTCGGAGGACGCAACGTCCGGTTCGGTCATGGCGAAGGCCGAGCGGATCTCGCCACGCAGCAAGGGTTCGAGCCAGCGTTGTTTCTGCTCTTCGTTGGCGTAACGCACCAGCACCTCCATGTTGCCGGTGTCGGGTGCCGAGCAGTTGAACGGCTCTGGCCCCAGCAGCGAGCGGCCCATGATTTCCGCCAGCGGTGCGTATTCGAGGTTGGTCAGCCCGGCACCCAACTCGGACTCAGGCAGAAACAAATTCCACAAGCCTTCGGCCTTGGCCTTGAGTTTGAGTTCTTCCATGATCGCAGTCGGCTGCCAGCGATCGCCTTCGGCGACCTGGCGCTCGAACACGGCTTCGGCGGGATAAACGTAGGTGTCCATGAACGCTGTTACGCGCTCACGCAGTTCCTGAACCTTGGGCGAATAAGCGAAATCCATGAGCGAGATACCTTCTTGGGGGAGGTTGTTTAGGTCATGCAATCGATGCTAGAACAGCGTTGATAATTTACCTAGCCTATTCTCGGCGTGTATAAACATTCATCACCGATATATGATCGACTGATCGTCACGGTCAGTCCGCCCACACAATAAGAGAGCCGCGTAATGAATCTGAGCAAGGTCGATCTCAACCTTTTCATCGTCTTCGACGCGATCTACACCGAAGCAAACCTGACCCGCGCCGGGCAAATCATCGGCATCACCCAGCCGGCGGTGTCGAACGCGCTGGCGCGTCTGCGCGAGACCTTCAACGACCCGTTGTTCGTGCGCACCGCCCAGGGCATGGTGCCTACGCCCATGGCGCAGAACATCATCGGTCCGGTGCGCAACGCCCTCTCGCTGCTGCGCGTGTCGGTGCAGGAAAGCCGCATTTTCAACCCGCAGCAAGCGGTCAAGACCTATCGCATCAGCATGACCGACCTCACCGAAGCGGTGATCCTGCCGCCGCTGTTCCAGCGCCTGCGCCGCCTGGCGCCGACGGTGATCATCGAAAGCTTCCTGTCCAAACGCCGCGAAACCACCAAGGAACTCGCAGCCGGCCGCCTCGACTTCGCGGTCGATGCGCCGCTCAACACCGACCCGCAGGTACGTCACGTCAAATTGATGGAGGACCGCTACGTGTGCGCCATGCGCAAGGGGCACCCCTTGGCGGGCAAAGAGAAGCTCAGCCTGGATGATTATCTGGGCCTGACCCACATCCATATTTCCAGCCGCCGCAGCGGCCTTGGCTATGTCGACCTGGCGCTGGGCAAGATGGGCATCCAGCGCAAGATCGCCCTGCGTTCCCAGCATTACCTGATGGCCTCGCAAGTGTTGCAGCAGACGGACATGGTCATGACCGTGCCGGAACGTTTCGCCCGGCGTAACGACCTGCATGCCTTTTATCTGCCGGTCAACGATGTGCCATCAGTGGAAACCCATCTTTACTGGCATGAAAGCACCGACCAGGACCCGGCGAACCGCTGGATGCGCGAGCAGATGATCGAGTTGTGCCAGCAGGTGACGGCGCAGGAGAAGAAGCTCGAGAAGGTGTAAGGCTTGATACCGAGGCGCCCCCATCGCGAGCAAGCTCGCTCCCACAGTAGGTATCCAGTGAACACAATACTTGTGTACGACAACAATCCCTGATTGGGTGGAGGCAACGGGCTTGCGCCCGTTACCCCTCCCACACCACCGGACGTGCGGTTTTCCGCATCCGGCGGTTGAACAGCTCAGCAAGGGGCTGAGGCGAAGTCCTGCGGCGTCCACAGTC
>NZ_JAGYGN010000043.1:0-36367 GCF_019947515.1 Pseudomonas sp. A-B-19 | reverse complement strand
AAAAAGGAAGGAAAGTATTAATATCGCGCATAAGAACGCCGGTTTGTTAGATGTGTTTGCTCGCACGAACATCATCAACCAAATCGGCGTTCTTGTTTCTGTGTTTCCCGGGATTCCGTGAAGAACCATAAAAAAGGCGCGGTCCTCACGGAGCGCGCCTTTTCCGTTTGGCTGCTTTTAATTAGCTGCCAAGAGCCTTCGAAGCCACCCAGAACAACCCGGCCGACAGGGCCACGGTGGCTGGCAGGGTCAATACCCAGGCCAGCAGGATGGTTCTGACGGTGCCGCTTTGCAGGCCGCTTTTGTTGGCGACCATGGTGCCCGCCACGCCCGAGGACAGCACGTGGGTGGTGGAAACCGGCAGGCTGAAGATGTTCGCCATGCCGATCAGGCTGGCAGTGGTGATCTGTGCCGACATGCCTTGGGAGTAGGTCATGCCTTGCTTGCCGATCTTCTCGCCAATGGTCAGTACCACGCGTTTCCAGCCGACCATGGTGCCCAGGCCCAAGGCCAGTGCAACCGCCAGAATCACCCAGAACGGCGCGTATTCGGTGGTGGTGGTCAGGTCTTTGCGCAGCTTGTCCAGGTCGGCCTTTTCACGAGCTCCGAGCGTTGGCAACTTGCTGACTTTCTTTGCGGTGTCGTCCAGGCAGAGCAGGTAGCGACGGACTTCGATACGGCTTTCCGCCGGCAGCGAGTGATAGTCGGCTACACCCTTGAGGGTGTCGAGCAGGGCGTTGATGGTCGGTTCGGTCTGTTGCGGGTTGCAACGGAATTTCTCCGGCAGATCACCATCCAGGCTCTTGCCCAGAGCCAGGAACTCGCCCAGGGTTTCGGCATTGCGCTGGTAGAACTGGTTCAGGTGCAGCGTGGCGTCGCGAGTCCGCTCGATCTGGTAGGTCGTGCTGTTCAGGTCGAGGACGAACTGGGCCGGCACGATACCGATCAGGACCAGCATGATCAGGCCGATACCTTTCTGGCCATCGTTGGAGCCGTGCACGAAACTCACGGCCATGGCCGAGATCACCAGAACCAGGCGATTCCAGAACGGCGGGTGTTTCTTGTCGTCGATCTTGCGGCGCTGTTCCGGTGTCTTGTGCATCTTCGACAGCGGACGCCACCATTTAAGACCGATCAGGATCAGTGCGGCGATCAGGAAACCGGCCATCGGCGAGAACACCAGGGAAGCGCCGATATCGATCGCTTTCTGCCAGTTCACACCGTCGGCCAGCGGAATGTCGTTGATCAGGGCGTTGGCCAGGCCGACACCAAGAATCGATCCGATCAGCGTGTGGGAGCTGGAAGCGGGAATACCGAAGTACCACGTGCCCAGGTTCCAGGTGATGGCGGCGGCGAGCAACGAGAACACCATGGCCAGTCCGTGCCCGGTGTTCACATTGATCAGCAGTTCTACCGGTAGCAGGTGGACGATGGCATACGCCACGCCGACCCCGCCGAGCAGCACGCCGAGGAAGTTGAACACACCGGAGAAAAACACCGCCAGGTGAGGCGGCATGGCTTTGGTGTAGATAACGGTGGCCACCGCGTTAGCGGTGTCATGAAAGCCGTTGATGAACTCGAAGGCGAGGACAAAGGCCAGGGCGAGCAAGAGGCTCACGAGCACCCAAGCATCCAGTCCGCTGAATAAATCGATCATGAAGGTTTTCTGACCCGGTCATAAGGGGGCGCGATTATGCCAGAAAAGACTGCTAATCAATGCACTTGCTGCTCATCGGTAACAAACTTCAACGAGTTTTTTTGCCGCGGCACCTGAAAACCCACGGTTTTGCTGTGTTTTATAAGCCATTGATTTAATAGAAAAAAGATACCGTCACAAAACCTTCACGACCCGGTAAGAGGGGTTCGAACGGTTGTGAGAAAAATCTGAGAAATAGGTCAGATACCGGAAATCTGCCGGATTCGACGATGGTGATGGCTGCTGCCCGCTCATGGCGGGCGCGAAAGGCAGCATCAATACACCCCCGCGTTCAACGGGTGCAGAGGCAGGCCTTTGTAAGGATCAGGCCAAAGCAGTCACGGCTCTTCGGCTTTGAGTTCCTTTTCCATTTTTTGAAGTTCTTGCTGGAAAACCTGATCCTGAACGGTGGCGCGTTTACGCCAGGGCTTGCGTTCCGGTTCGGGTTGAGCGGCGTAAGTGGTGACTTCTCCGCCGTAAACTTCCTTGTAGCGTTGTTCCTGGCGCTCTAGTTCCGCGCGCAGTTCGTCTTTCGTCACAGTGCTACCTGATTGAGTTGGGATAAATTCTGGTGAACACGCGCTGCATCAAATCGATTGATCACGTTCGTCGACTGGGCAATGCCCGTCAAGGCATCGTTTTGGCAACAGGGTGATCAATACTTCCATGTCACAGGCGGCCACGGCACCAGATATAAACAGCTGACGTAGCTTCAGTTTCCTGTATCAGCAAGCGCACTGGCAAGGCAGTTCAATGCGAGCCTGGCGCTTGCAACGGGCAACGGCGATGGAGCATCGCATTGCCGGGCAGCGGGTTCGGCAAGTAAAAAACCGAAGCGCTACTGAATTGTATTATAGCGGCCGATTTGAAGAACACTATATCCAAAGAGTTAAAAGCGGATCCCGGTGTGTGACCATTTTGTTGCTCGAAACTTTACGATTAACTGGAACGCCGGTGTGTACCACATTGCAGCAATGCCTGCTGACCCATTATGTTCGAACAAGTTACGGCATTTGGATTGCCCCATTAAGTCCTGTGTCGAGTCGATGTAAACAGCGGTTCGTGAGTCAGCGAAAAACCGGGCACCCGCGAATCGGGTGATTGATACGGTGGATTGCGATTATCGGTCGATCGTCCGATAATCGCCCGAAGATGGCCGGCCGGGCTTGAGCGCCAGGCGGTAGCCCTTTGTAATAGTCGCTGATCCGAGTGGGTAACAGGACCTTGTATGAACGATCAAATGCGCAATTCCTTCACTTCAGTGGCTCCCCCCATCGTTGCCTCACCGGCCAAACGGATCCAGGCACTGACCGGCGACCCGGACTTCATGACGTCCCTGGCCCGTGGCCTGGCCGTGGTGCAAGCGTTCCAGGAGCGCAAACGACACCTGACCATCGCCCAGATCAGTCACCGAACGGAAATACCCCGCGCCGCCGTGCGCCGTTGCCTGCACACCCTGATCAAACTCGGCTACGCCACCACCGACGGCCGCACCTATTCGCTGCTTCCCAAAGTGCTGACCCTTGGCCATGCCTATGTGTCATCGACGCCGCTGGCGGTGTCCGCCCAGCCCTACCTGGACCGCATGAGCGAGCAACTGCACGAGGCCTGCAACATGGCCACGCTGGAAGGTGATGACATTTTGTACATCGCCCGCTCCGCAACCACCCAGCGCCTGATTTCGGTGGACCTGTCGGTGGGCGGGCGCCTGCCGGCCTATTGCACGTCGATGGGGCGGATTCTGCTGGCCGCGCTGGATGACACGTCGCTGGGCGAATACCTCGATCACGCCGAACTGCAAGCCAAGACCAGCCGTACGATCCACACCCCCGAGGCATTGCTCGAATGCCTGCAAGAGGTGCGACAGCAGGGCTGGTGCATCGTTGACCAGGAACTTGAGCAGGGGCTGCGTTCAATCGCCGTTCCTGTGTATGACGCCTCCGGCCAGGTGGTTGCGGCCCTCAATGTCAGCACCCACGCCGGGCGAGTCAGCCGCAATGAACTGGAACAGCGATTTCTGCCAGGCTTGCTCAGTGCCAGTCGCGACCTCAGCGCTCAACTGTTTGCCTAAGCTGTTCGATAATCGCACAGAGTTGCTTCTGGCGAATTGACGCTGTTTCCTGCGGATCATTACTGTCGCGGCTTCGTCAGCGTCTGCTGACACCGTTCGACTGCGATCCGTGGAATAAAAATAATGAACCAGCCTCAGTCTGCTGTAGGTAACTGCCTAGACGTGCAGTCCTTCATCAATGCTCAACCCATTTCGCGCTACCAATGGCGGGTGGTGATCCTGTGTTTCCTGATTGTCTTGCTCGACGGCCTCGATACCGCGGCCATGGGTTTCATTGCGCCGGCGCTGTCTCAGGATTGGGGGATCGATCGCGCCAGCCTTGGCCCGGTGATGAGTGCCGCCTTGATCGGCATGGTATTCGGCGCACTCGGTTCAGGGCCATTGGCTGACCGCTTCGGACGAAAAGTCGTACTGGTCGGTGCGGTGCTGTTGTTCGGTGCCTTCAGCCTGGCCTCGGCCTACAGCAGCAATATCGATCAGTTGCTGGTGTTGCGCTTCCTGACCGGCCTGGGTCTGGGCGCCGGCATGCCGAATGCCACCACGCTGCTGTCGGAGTACACCCCGGAGCGTAAAAAGTCCTTGCTGGTGACCAGCATGTTCTGCGGTTTCAACCTGGGCATGGCTGGCGGCGGATTTATCTCGGCCAAACTGATTCCGGCCTTTGGCTGGCACAGCCTGCTGCTGATCGGCGGGATTCTGCCGCTGATCCTCGCCGCCGTTTTGCTGCTCTGGTTGCCGGAGTCGGCGCGTTACCTGGTGGTACGCAATCGCAGTACGGACAAAGTGCGCAAGGCACTGGCGCCGATCGATCCGACGGTGGTGGCCCAGGCGTCCAGCTTCAGCGTTCCGGAACAGAAAACCGTGAAGGCGCGCAATGTGTTCGCGGTGATCTTCTCCGGCACCTACAGCGTCGGCACTTTGCTGCTGTGGCTGACCTACTTCATGGGCCTGGTGATCGTTTACCTGCTGACCAGCTGGCTGCCGACGCTGATGCGCGACAGTGGCGCGAGCATGGAACAAGCCGCCTTCATCGGCGCGCTGTTCCAGCTCGGCGGCGTGCTGAGTGCGGTGGGCGTGGGCTGGGCGATGGACCGGTTCAATCCGCACAAGGTCATCGGCATTTTTTACCTGCTGGCCGGGGTGTTTGCCTACGCGGTAGGGCAGAGCCTGGGCAACATCGCGCTGCTGGCGACCCTGGTGCTGGTGGCTGGGATGTGTGTCAACGGCGCGCAATCGGCAATGCCGTCGCTGGCTGCACGGTTTTATCCGACTCAAGGGCGGGCCACCGGGGTGTCGTGGATGCTCGGGATCGGCCGCTTCGGCGCCATCCTCGGGGCTTGGATGGGGGCAACGCTGTTGGGGTTGGGCTGGAATTTCGAGCAAGTGCTGACAGCGCTGGTGATTCCGGCGGCCCTGGCGACCACGGCGGTGGTGATCAAGGGCATGGTCAGTCATGCGGACGCGACCTGACAGTCTGATCTGGAATCTCGCGTGATGTTGAGGGCCTCTTCGTCGGATCGCCGCCCGGGGCAAGCCCGCTCCTACAAGGATTGCGTATTTACCTGTAGGAGCGGGCTTGCCCGCGAAGCTTTTGGGGATCGGTAGCCAAGCAACAATATGTTCGATAATCGAACGTTTAGTCGATTATCGGATTGTTTGGCGTTTTCCACTGGCTTAATCTCCAGTCATTGCGGCGCTGCGCATCGGCGCCTTCTTCCACTGTCGGTTAACAATAAATGGGAGCCTGCCCCAATGGCTGAAATCCTTTCGCTGCACGACGCGGTGAAGCAATTCGTAAATGACGGCGATACGGTCGCGCTCGAAGGCTTTACCCACCTGATCCCGACGGCGGCGGGTCACGAAATCATTCGCCAGGGCAAGAAAGACCTGACCCTGGTGCGGATGACCCCTGACTTGATCTACGACCAGTTGATCGGTGCCGGTTGTGCCCGCAAGCTGATTTTCTCCTGGGGCGGCAACCCGGGTGTCGGCTCCCTGCATCGCCTGCGTGACGCCGTTGAGAAGCAGTGGCCACACCCGCTGGAAATCGAAGAACACAGCCACGCCGACCTGGCCAATGCCTACGTCGCCGGCGCTTCCGGCCTGCCGTTCGCCGTACTGCGCGCCTACGCCGGTTCCGACCTGCCGAAAGTCAATCCGCTGATCAAATCCGTCACCTGCCCGTTCACTGGCGAAGTGTTGGCCGCCGTGCCTTCGGTACGTCCGGACATTACCGTGATTCACGCGCAGAAAGCCGACCGCAAGGGCAACGTGCTGCTCTGGGGCATTCTCGGTGTGCAGAAAGAAGCTGCGCTGGCGGCCAAGCGCTGCATCGTCACCGTTGAGGAAATCGTCGACGACCTCAATGCACCGATGAATTCCTGTGTATTGCCAACCTGGGCCTTGAGTGCTGTTTGCCACGTGCCAGGCGGTGCACACCCGTCCTATGCCCACGGCTACAACGAGCGTGACAACCGTTTCTACCAAGCCTGGGATCCGATTGCCCGCGACCGTGAAACCTTCACCGCGTGGATCAACGAATACATCCACGGCAGCGCTGACTTCAGCGAGTTCCAGGCCAAACTGGCCGCCGCTTCGGAGGCGAAGTAATGACTTACACCACCAATGAAATGATGACCGTCGCTGCCGCTCGCCGTCTGAAGAACGGGTCGGTGTGCTTCGTCGGCATCGGTCTGCCGTCGAAAGCGGCCAACCTGGCGCGCCTGACGTCCTCGCCTGATGTCGTGCTGATCTACGAATCGGGTCCGATCGGTGCCAAGCCGAGCGTACTGCCGTTGTCGATCGGCGACGGTGAACTGGCGGAAACCGCCGACACCGTGGTCCCGACCGGCGAAATTTTCCGTTACTGGCTGCAGGGCGGGCGCATCGACGTCGGCTTCCTCGGCGCGGCGCAGGTCGACCGTTTCGGCAACATCAACACCACCGTAGTCGGCGATTACCACGCACCGAAAGTGCGCCTGCCGGGTGCCGGTGGAGCGCCGGAGATTGCAGGTTCCGCCAAGAGCGTGTTGATCATCCTCAAGCAGTCAGCGCGTTCGTTTGTCGACAAGCTCGACTTCATTACCTCGGTCGGCCATGGCGAGGGCGGCGATTCGCGCAAGCGTCTCGGTCTGCCGGGCGCCGGTCCGGTCGGGATCATCACTGACCTGTGCACCATGGAGCCGGAGGAGGGCACCCACGAGTTCGTGGTCACCGCACTGCATCCGGGCGTGACCCGCGAGCAAGTGGTCGCCGCCACCGGTTGGCCGATTCGCTTTGCCGACAGTGTTGCGACCACTGCGGAGCCAACCATCGTGGAGTTGACCGCGCTACGCGATCTTGAAGCCCGCACCGCCGCCGCCCACGGCCAAGCCCCCGGAGAAGCCTGATGCGTGACGTTTATATCTGCGACGCGATTCGTACCCCCATCGGCCGTTTCGGCGGTGGTCTGTCGACGGTTCGCGCCGATGACCTGGCCGCCGTGCCTATCAAGGCGCTGATGGAGCGCAACCCGTCGGTGGATTGGTCTGCGGTGGACGAGGTGTTCCTCGGCTGCGCCAACCAGGCCGGTGAAGACAACCGCAACGTAGCGCGGATGGCGCTGCTGCTGGCGGGCCTGCCGGAAAGCATTCCCGGCGTGACCCTCAATCGTCTTTGCGCTTCGGGCATGGACGCCATCGGCACCGCGTTCCGCGCCATCGCCAGCGGCGAGATGGAGCTGGCGATTGCCGGTGGCGTCGAGTCGATGTCCCGCGCGCCGTTCGTGATGGGCAAGGCTGACGCGGCGTTCTCGCGCAACATGAAACTGGAAGACACCACTATCGGCTGGCGTTTCATCAACCCGTTGATGAAAGCCCAGTACGGTGTGGATGCCATGCCGCAGACCGCCGATAACGTCGCCGACGATTACAAGGTGTCTCGCGCCGATCAGGACGCATTCGCCTTGCGCAGTCAGCAACGCACCGCCGCCGCGCAAGCTGCAGGTTTTTTCGCCGAAGAGATCGTCGAAGTGCGCATTGCCCACAAGAAGGGTGAAACCGTGGTCAGCCAGGACGAACATCCTCGCGCCGACACTACCCTGCAAGCTCTGAGCAAACTCAAACCGGTCAACGGCCCTGACAAAACTGTCACCGCCGGCAACGCCTCCGGAGTGAACGATGGCGCGGCAGCGTTGATCCTGGCCTCGGCCGAAGCCGTGAAGAAACACGGCCTGACCGCCCGCGCCAAAGTGCTGGGCATGGCCAGCGCCGGTGTTGCGCCGCGGGTGATGGGCATTGGCCCGGTGCCCGCGGTGCGTAAACTGACCGAACGCCTCGGTGTGGCAGTCAGCGATTTCGACGTGATCGAACTCAACGAAGCCTTCGCCAGCCAGGGTTTGGCGGTGCTGCGTGAACTGGGGATCGCCGACGATGCAGCCCAGGTCAACCCCAACGGCGGCGCGATTGCCTTGGGTCATCCGTTGGGCATGAGCGGTGCGCGACTGGTGTTGACTGCGTTGCATCAGCTGGAAAAAACCGCTGGCAAGAAAGGTCTGGCGACCATGTGCGTCGGCGTCGGCCAGGGTCTGGCCTTGGCGATCGAACGCGTCTGACGCGCTTTGAAGACTTATAAGAACTGAGGAATGCTTCATGACTGACAAGCCTGGTTACCGTCGCCCGCAGGTGGGCACTCAGCCGCCATACCTGCACCCGACCTATCAATCCACCAACCTGCGCTCGCCGTCCAGGCCGTTGGTGTTTCTGCCCCATTCGTTGTCGGAAATCACCGGGCCGACCATCGGCGCCGAGCGCGTCAACGAGAAGGACAACGACCTGACTGCCCAGCATGAGGGGCAGCCACAGGGTGAGCGCATCATCATTCACGGTCGTGTACTGGATGAAAACGGTCTGCCGGTGCCGGGGATTCTGGTGGAGATCTGGCAGGCCAATGCCGCCGGTCGCTACGCCCATGCTCGCGACCTGCACGACGCGCCGCTGGACCCGAACTTCACCGGCACCGGCCGTACCGTGACCGACGCCGATGGCTGGTATCAGTTCCAGACCATCAAGCCCGGCGCCTATCCATGGGGTAACCACCACAACGCCTGGCGCCCCGCGCACATCCATTTCTCGCTGTTCGGGCCGAGCATCCTGACGCGCCTGGTGACGCAGATGTATTTCCCGGGTGATCCGCTGCTGGCGTACGACCCGATCTACAACTGCGTGCCCGATACCAGCGCCAAGGAGCGCTTGATCGCCACCTTCGATCTGGAAAAAACCATCCCTTCCTATGCCCTCGGTTATCGCTGGGACATCGTTTTGCGCGGCCGCGACGCCACGCCGATGGAGAAATAAGATGACGCTGACTGCGACCACGTCCCACACCGTCGGGCCGTACTACCACATCGGCCTGACCTGGCTGAACCGCGAAAACCTGACCGTCGAACAAACCCTGGGCGAGCGCGTGGCGATCACCGGGCAAGTGGTCGATGGCAATGGCGATGTCGTCAACGACGCAATGCTGGAAGTCTGGCAGGCCAACGCCGCTGGCAAATACGATCATCCGGAAGACGACCAGGACAAACCCCTGGACCCGAACTTCGAAGGTTTTGGCCGGGTGCCGGTGGATACCGAAGGACGTTTTCGTTTCACCACGATCAAGCCGGGCACGGTTGAAGGCTTGAAAGGCACGACCCAGGCGCCGCACCTGGTGGTGCTGGTGTTTGCCCGTGGCCTGGTGAAACACTTGCTGACGCGGATTTACTTTGATGGCGAGGCGGCCAACGTGAATGATCCGTTGCTGGAGTGCGTGCCGGCCGAGCGTCGCAATACGCTGATGGCCAAGCAGGATGCGTCGGGCGTGTACCAGTGGAACGTGATTCTGCAGGGTACCGATGACGAGACGGTGTTCTTCGATTATTGATCCGACAAGCCCCCTCGCCACAGGGATTTGAGTCGCGAATGCATCTGCGGAACGGGATTGTTTCAAAGCGTGTCTAGACTCTCACTGTCCCCACAGAGTGAAAAAACAATGACAACATCCACGGCTCCTGTAGCTCTTTATACGGGCGAAGAACGCAACAAGCGGATCTTCGCCATTGTCGGTGCTTCGTCCGGCAACCTGGTCGAATGGTTCGACTTCTATGTCTATGCCTTCTGTGCGATCTATTTTGCGCCGGCCTTTTTCCCGTCCGACAACCCCACGGTGCAGTTGGTCAACACCGCTGGCGTGTTTGCCGCCGGCTTCCTGATGCGCCCGATTGGTGGCTGGATTTTCGGGCGCTTGGCGGACAAGCACGGGCGCAAGAACTCGATGCTGATCTCGATTCTGATGATGTGCTTCGGCTCTTTGCTGATTGCCTGCTTGCCGACCTACAACAGTATCGGGGTCTGGGCGCCGATCCTGTTGCTGTTCGCCCGTTTGCTGCAAGGCTTGTCGGTGGGCGGTGAGTACGGCACCACCGCGACCTACATGAGCGAAGTGGCGCTCAAGGGCCAGCGTGGTTTCTTCGCTTCATTCCAGTACGTGACCCTGATCGGCGGCCAGTTGCTCGCGGTGTCGCTGGTGGTGATCCTGCAACAGTTCCTGACCGAGGATGACCTGCGTGCCTACGGCTGGCGGATTCCCTTCGTGGTGGGTGCCATGGCGGCGCTGGTTTCGCTGTATTTGCGTCGTTCGCTTAAAGAAACGTCCAGCAAGGAAATGCGCGAAAACAAGGACGCCGGCAGCATCAGCGCGCTGTTTCGCGACCACAAGGCCGCGTTCATCACCGTACTGGGTTACACCGCCGGTGGTTCGCTGATTTTCTACACCTTCACCACATACATGCAGAAGTACCTGGTGAACACCGCCGGCATGCCGGCCAAGACCGCCAGCTACATCATGACCGGCGCGCTGTTCCTCTATATGTGCATGCAGCCGGTTTTCGGCATGCTCGCCGACAAGATCGGCCGGCGTAACTCGATGCTCTGGTTCGGCGCCCTCGGCACGCTGTTCACCGTGCCGATCCTGTTGAGCCTGAAAAGCGTGACCAGTCCGTTTCTGGCCTTCGTGCTGATTACCCTGGCGCTGTCGATCGTCAGTTTCTACACCTCGATCAGCGGTCTGGTAAAAGCCGAAATGTTCCCACCGGAAGTGCGTGCGCTGGGTGTCGGCCTGGCGTATGCGGTGGCGAATGCGATCTTCGGTGGTTCGGCGGAATACGTGGCTTTGAGCCTCAAGGCCGTGGGCATGGAAAACTCCTTCTACTGGTACGTGACGGTGATGATGGCGATCGCGTTCCTGTTCAGCCTGCGTCTGCCGAGACAGGCGAAGTATCTGCATCACGATCTTTGATCTTTACGCGCGGACCCCAGGCCCGCGCCTCCAGGAATTGTTTATGAACCAGCGACCGGGCAATCAATTGTTCGATGCCTATTTCACTGCCCGCGATATGCGTGAGGTGTTCTGCGATCAGGGCCGGGTCCAGGCCATGCTCGATTTTGAAGCGGCACTGGCCCGGGCGGAAGCGCAGGCAGGGTTGATTCCGTCGAGTGCTGTCGCGCCGATTGAAGCGGCTTGTCGCGCCGGGCTTTATGACTTTGCGGCGTTGGGCGAGGCGATTGCCACGGCGGGCAACTCGGCGATTCCCTTGGTCAAGGCGTTGGGTAAACAGATCGCGGCCACCGATGCCGAAGCCGAGCGCTATGTGCATCTGGGCGCGACCAGCCAGGACGTCATGGACAGCGGCCTGGTGCTGCAACTGCGCCGGGCGCTGGAACTGATCGAAAACCATCTGGCGCAACTGGGGCAGACGCTCGCGTCCCAGGCCCAGCGATACGCGACCACGCCATTGGCCGGACGCACCTGGCTGCAGCATGCGACGCCGGTCACCCTCGGCATGAAAATCGCCGGTTGGCTGGGGGCGGTGACGCGCAGTCGTCAGCGCTTGGCCGAACTCAAGCCGCGTTTGCTGGTGCTGCAATTCGGCGGTGCGTCCGGAACCCTTGCCGGCCTGGGTGAACAGGCCATGCCGATTGCCCAGGCGCTGGCCGAAGAACTGCAACTGAAATTGCCCGATCAGCCGTGGCATACCCAGCGCGATCGGGTGGTGGAGTTTGGCGCCGCGGTCGGCCTGATCGCCGGTAGTCTCGGCAAACTCGGCCGTGATATCAGTCTTTTGATGCAGACCGAGGCTGGCGAAGTGTTCGAACCTTCGGCACCGGGCAAGGGCGGCTCTTCGACCATGCCGCACAAACGCAATCCGGTGGGCGCGGCGGTGCTGATCAGCGCGGCGACTCGCGTACCCGGTCTGCTCTCGACGCTGTTCAGCGCCATGCCCCAGGAGCACGAACGCAGCCTCGGCCTGTGGCATGCCGAGTGGGAAACCCTGCCGGAAATTTGCTGCCTGGTGTCGGGCAGCCTGCAGCAAGCGTTGCAGATTGCCCAAGGCCTGGAAGTGGACGCCGGGCGCATGGCGCGCAACCTCGATTTGACCCAGGGCCTGGTGCTTGCCGAAGCGGTGAGCATCGTCCTCGCGCAACGGGTCGGTCGCGATACCGCGCATCATCTGCTGGAGCAATGCTGCAAGCGCGCCGTGGCCGAACAACGTCACCTGCGTGCGGTCCTCGGTGACGAACCGCAAGTGACCGCCGAGCTGTCGGCGGCTGAACTCGATCATCTGCTGGACCCCGCCCACTATCTCGGCCAGGCCAAAACCTGGGTCGAGCGCGCGGTGGCTGAACATTCTGCATTGACTGCCTGAAGGAGACTGCTGTGGCTTTTGTACAACTCGCCGAGGGCGAACTGCATTACCAACTCGATGGACCGGTCGATGCGCCGGTACTGGTGTTGTCCAATTCTTTGGGCACCGACCTGCACATGTGGGACGCGCAAATCCCGGCGTTCTCCGGGCATTTTCGCGTGTTGCGTTTCGACACACGCGGCCATGGCCAGTCATTGGTGACGCCGGGGCCATACAGCATCGAACAGCTGGGCCACGATGTGCTCGCCTTGATGGATGCCTTGCACATCGAGCGCGCGCATTTCTGCGGTCTGTCCATGGGCGGGTTGATCGGCCAGTGGCTGGGGATCAATGCCGGTGAACGCCTGAACAAGCTGATCGTGTGCAACACCGCGGCGAAAATCGGCGATCCATCGGTGTGGAACCCGCGTATCGAAATGGTGCTGCGTGATGGTCAGGCAGCCATGGTTGCTCTGCGCGATGCGTCGATTGCCCGCTGGTTCACCCCGGACTTCTCCGCCACCAACCCGGCGGCAGCCAAGCAAATCACCGACATGCTCGCGGCCACTTCGCCTGAAGGTTACGCGGCCAACTGCGCGGCGGTGCGTGATGCCGATTTTCGCGATCAGCTGTCGTCGATCAAGGCGCCGCTTCTGGTGATTGCCGGTACCGAAGACGCCGTGACGCCACCGTCCGGTGGGCATTTCATCCAGGAGCATGTGCGCGGGGCCGAGTACGCCGAGTTCTATGCGGCGCACTTGTCCAACGTCCAGGCCGGCAATGCGTTCAGCAAGCGCGTGCTGGCGTTTCTGTCGGCTGATTGAGGGGATTTGCGTGGACGAGAAACAACGTTATGACGAGGGCCTGAAGGTCCGTCGCGCGGTCTTGGGCGATGCCCACGTCGACCGCAGCCTGAATGCCCTGACCGAGTTCAACTCGGAGTTCCAGGAGATGATCACCCGTCACGCCTGGGGCGACATCTGGACCCGCCCGGGTCTGCCGCGCCATACCCGCAGCCTGATCACCATCGCCATGTTGATCGGCATGAACCGCAACGAAGAACTGAAACTGCACCTGCGCGCTGCCGCCAACAACGGCGTGAGCCGTGGCGAGATCAAGGAAGTGATCATGCAGAGCGCCATCTACTGCGGGATCCCGGCGGCCAATGCGACGTTCCATATGGCCGAGTCGGTTTGGGATGAGTTGGGGGTTGAGTCGCGGGAGTAGAGAGATCGTCTGACACTTGTAGGCGCTGGCTTGCCAGCGAAGGGGCCTTCGAATGTTGCGACATTGTCGAGGCCGCCTTCGCTGGCAAGCCAGCTTCTACAGCGAAGGCGTAACTTGAGCTTAGAGCAAGCTGATCGGATAGCTGATGATCAACCTGTTCTCATCGAACTCGTTGTTGCTGTAGTCGCGCCGGATGGTCGAGTTGCGCCATTTCAGGTTCAGGTCTTTCAGCGCACCGCTCTGCACGGTGTAGCCCAGTTCACTTTCACGTCCCCATTCCTTGCCATCGGTGATGCTGCCGGTGTGTACATTGTCGCCGCTGATATAGCGGTTCATCAGGGTCAGGCCTGGCACGCCCAGGGCGGCGAAGTTGTAGTCGTGGCGTACCTGCCAGGAGCGTTCCCGGGCGTTGTCGTAGCTGGAGTTGTAGCTGTCGTTGGCCAGGGTGCCGCCGCTGGTGCCGTTGACCCGCATCCAGGCGTTGTCGCCGGTGAGTTTCTGCAGGCCGACATAGAACGTGTTGCCGCCGTACTTGGCCGAGAACAGGCCGTACAGGGTTTTGTTGTCCAGCTCGCCAGCCCGGGCGCTGCCGTCATCCTTGCCGTGGAAGAAACCCAGGTTGGCGCCCAAGGTCCAGTCGCCAAGTGGTTGGCTGTGGATCAAGTTGACGAATTGCTGGCTGTAGATGTCCTTGAGCTCGGCGTTCCACAGACCGATCTGGGTGCGCTTGTCATTGAACAGGTACTCGCCGCCCTCGAAGTTGAAACGGTCAGAGGTGAACGCCGCTTTGCCGGTCATCGACATGTCGTTCATGCTGCTGTCGTCCCGTGGGCTGTTCTGGCGGAACTGGCCGCCGTAGAGCGTCAGGCCATTGATCTCCTTCGACGTGATCTGGCCGCCGCGGAAGGTTTGCGGCAACGAGCGGCCGTCGTCGGAGCGCAGGATCGGCAGCACCGGCATCCACTCGCCGACTTTCACTTCGGTCTGCGACAGCCTGGCCTTGAACGCCACGTTGGTGCGGCCGAAGTTGTCCGCCGGGCGACCGTCGTGATCCAGCGGCAGCAGTTGCGTACCGCCGGTGCCTTTGCCGCCGTCGAGCTTCACCGAATACAAACCGAGCACATCCATGCCGAACCCGACGGTGCCCTGGGTGAACCCGGATTTGGCGTCGAGGATGAAACTTTGCGTCCACTCTTCAGCCTTGCCCTGGGCCTTGGTCGGGTTGGTGAAGTTGCGGTTGATGTAGAAGTTGCGCAGGTTCAGGTTGACCTTGGCCCCATCGACGAAGCCCGACTCTTCGGCGCTGGCGGGCAGGGCCGCGCCGGCCAGGGCAATGGCAATCAGGCTGGGAACGAAATACTGCGCGGTGGAAGGCGTCATGGGCTCGGGTCTCTCTAATTCTTGGGGATGAAGCGGGGTGATGCCGCAACCCGGGGTTGCAGACGAATTTTCGAAATCAGTACAAACGAAGCGGATCAGCCGGAGAGGGCAAGGCGTGGGGGCATGGTGCCGAACCTGTTGTTATTGGTTTTGTGGTTCGGATGGTGTGGGAAATGTACTGGATGGTTCAATCGTAAAAAACGGGTTTTGGGCGATTATCGAACGCAACATGACGCTGGATTTTGTGTGGCCTGTACGGGCCTCATCGTCGGAACGCCGCCCGGAGCAAGCTCGCTCCCACAGGGGGGCTTTCAGTGTGCATGCGATTTCAGCCAAACGACGATCCCTTGTGGGAGCGAGCTTGCTCGCGATGGGGCCATCACTGACAGCACACCTTTTCCCGCCGCCAACAAAAAGCCCACCAATCGGTGGGCTTCGTGTTTTCACAGCGCTATCAGAAGTACTTCATCTTCGGCGCTTCTTCTTTCAACGGCTCGTTCTTCGCCGTCTGTTCGTTCCAGCCACCACCCAATGCCTTGTACAGGTTGACCTGGCTGACCAGTTGCGCCAAGCGATCGGTGATCAACACCTGCTGCGCACTGAACAGCTGACGCTGGGCATCGAGGAAGGTCAGGTTGCTGTCGACACCGATGAGGTAACGACGCTCGGCCAGGCGGTAGTAGACCTGGTTGGCACTGACGAAATCTTTCTGTGCCTGCAACTGCTGGACATAGGTCTGGCGGGCGGCCAGGCCGTCGGCGACTTCCTGGAAGGCCGTTTGAATGGACTTCTCGTAGTTCGCCACGCCGATGTCTTTCTGGATTTTCGATAAGTCCAGACTGGCGCGCAGGCTACCGGCATTGAAAATCGGCAGGTTGATCTGCGGCTGGAACAGCCAGGTGCCCGAACCACCCTTGAACAGGCCTGACAGGTCCGTGCTCAAGGTGCCGGCATTGGCCGTGAGGCTGATGCTCGGGAAGAACGCAGCCCGCGCCGCGCCGATGTTGGCGTTGGCGGCCTTCAGGTTGTACTCGGCCTGAAGGATGTCCGGACGACGTTGCAGCAAGTCCGACGGCAGGCCGGGCGGCACGTCGCTCAGCAGGTCGTCGTCAAGTGGTTTGGCCGCTTGCAGGTTGGCCGGGATACCGGTGCCGAGCAGCAGCACCAGGCTGTTCTCGTCCTGGGCGACTTGGCGGGTGTACTTGGCCAGTTGCGCACGGGCGTTTTCCACCGAGGTGCGCGACTGCGCCAGGTCCAGGGCCGAGGCGACCCCGACTTCGTTGCTGCGGGCGGTGAGCTTGTAGCTCTCCTCGAAGGTGGCCAGGGTGTCCTGGGTCAGCTTGTACAGTTCCTTGTCCGCCTGCCAGGTCAGGTAGGCGTTGGCCACACTGGCCACCAGGCTGATCTGCGTGCTGCGGCGACCTTCTTCAGTGGCGAAGTATTTCTGCAACGCTTCTTCGTTCAGGCTGCGGACCCGACCGAACAGGTCGAGTTCGTAGGCGCTGACCCCGACCGTGGCCGAGTTGGAACTGACGATGCCGGTTTGGCCGGTCTGCGAAGCGTCAGCCGGAACGCGCTGACGGCTGCCGGTGCCGTTGGCCGAGACGGCCGGGAACAGATCGGCACGGGAGATGCGGTATTGAGCCGCAAACGCGTCGATGTTCAGGGCCGCGACACGCAGGTCACGGTTGTTTTCCAGGGCAACCTGAATCAGCTGTTGCAGCGCCGGGTCATGGAAAAACTGCTTCCAGCCCTGCTCGGCAGCCGCTTGCGCCGGTGCCTGGGCCGGCGAGTACGCCGGGCCCTGCGGGTATTGGCCCGCCACCGGCGCTTCGGGCTGCTGATAATCAGGTATCAGCGAGCAGCCACCGAGCACGAAGGCGGCAACTGCCAGGGAGAGTAGCGACTTGCTCATTAGCCAGCCTCTTGAGGAGTTTCAGTGGCATCATCCTGATCGGCGATTTTACGCTGGCCTATGGATGACACGGTAACGAAGAACAGTGGGACCCAGAAAATCGCCAGCACAGTGGCCGTGATCATACCGCCGATCACACCGGTGCCGATGGCATGCTGGCTACCGGAGCCCGCGCCGGTGGATATCGCCAGTGGTACCACACCCAGAACGAAGGCGAGCGAGGTCATGATGATCGGTCGCAGACGCATGCGACTGGCTTCAATTGCCGCATCGCGCAGGCTACGCCCTTGTTCGTGCAGCTCCTTGGCAAATTCGACGATCAGAATGGCGTTTTTTGCCGCCAGACCGATAGTCGTCAACAAACCTACCTGGAAGTACACGTCGTTGGACAAACCGCGCAGGCTGGTGGCCATCAATGCACCGATGATCCCCAGCGGCACCACCAACATCACCGCGATCGGAATCGACCAGCTTTCATACAACGCCGCCAGGCACAGGAACACCATCAGCAGCGACAGGGCATACAGCGCTGGTGCTTGCGAACCGGACAGACGTTCTTCGTACGACAGGCCGGTCCAGGAAATACCGACACCCGCCGGTAGCTTCTGCGCGATGGCTTCGACTTCGGCCATGGCTTCACCGGTGGAATAGCCAGGCGCCGGGGAGCCGAGGATTTCCATCGCTTCCACGCCGTTGTAACGGGCCAGTTTGGGCGAGCCGTAGATCCACTCGCCCTTGGCGAACGCCGAGAACGGAACCATGGTGCCGACGCTATTGCGCACGTACCACTTCTGCAGGTCTTCAGGGCCCATTCGAGCACCTGGCTGGCCTTGCACGTAAACCTTCTTCACCCGACCACGGTCGATGAAGTCGTTGACGTAGCTACTGCCGAGGGCAATCGACAGGGTGTTGTTGATGTCGGCAATGGTAATGCCCAGGGCACTGGCCTTCTCGTCATCGATTTCCAGCTCATATTGAGGCTCATCGTTCAGGCCGTTCGGACGCACCTGAGCCAGAACCTTGCTCTGCGCTGCCATACCGAGGAACTGGTTACGCGCAGCCATCAGTTTTTCGTGGCCGATACCGGCGCGGTCCTGCAGGAACACGTCGAAACCGGTGGCGTTACCCAGTTCCAGTACCGCCGGTGGCGCGAAGGCAAACACCATGGCATCGCGGAAGGTGAAGAAGTGCTGTTGGGCACGAGCCGCCACCTTGAACACGTTGTTGTCGGCGTTACGTTCATCCCACGGGCGCAGCATGATGAATGCCATACCCGAACTCTGACCACGACCGGCGAAGTTGAAGCCGGTCACGGTAAACACCGAGTTCACCGCATCGCCTTCGCCGCCATCCTTGCCCGGACGCAGCAGGAATTCACGCATTTCGTCCACGACCACCTGGGTACGCTGGGACGTCGAGCCGGCCGGGGTCTGCACCTGTGCGAACAGTACACCCTGGTCTTCTTCAGGCAGGAACGCCGTTGGAATACGGGTGAACAGCCAGATCATGCCGACGACGATGATCAGGTAGGCCAGCAGGTACGGGGCCTTTTGCGCAAGCATGTTGCCCACACCGCGCTCGTAGCTGCGTACGCCGCGGTCGAAATTGCGGTTGAACCAGCCAAAGAAACCGCGCTTCGGTACGCCGTGCTCGCCTTTGCGGATCGGCTTGAGCATGGTGGCGCAAAGCGCCGGGGTGAAGATCAGCGCAACCAGAACCGACAGGGCCATGGCCGAGACGATGGTGATCGAGAACTGCTTGTAGATCACACCGGTGGAACCGCTGAAGAACGCCATTGGCAGTAGCACCGCCGACAGCACCAGAGCGATACCGACCAGTGCGCCCTGGATCTGGCCCATGGATTTCTTGGTGGCTTCCTTGGGTGACAGGCCTTCTTCGCTCATCACCCGTTCGACGTTTTCCACCACGACGATGGCGTCGTCCACCAGCAAGCCGATGGCCAGCACCATACCGAACATGGTCAGGGTATTGATGCTGAAACCGGCTGCCGCGAGGATCCCGAACGTACCGAGCAATACCACCGGCACGGTCATCGTGGTGATGATGGTGGCACGGAAGTTCTGCAGGAACAGGAACATCACCAGGAACACCAGCGCGACCGCTTCGACCAGGGTGTGTACCACGCCCTTGATCGATTCCGTTACTACCGGCGTGGTGTCATACGGGAACACCACTTCCATCCCTTGCGGGAAGAACGGTTTGAGGCTGTCGATGGTCGTGCGCAGGGCTTTGGCGGTATCCAGAGCGTTGGCACCGGTGGCCAGTTTCACCGCCAGACCGGAAGCCGGGGCGCCGTTGAACTGGGCGTTGATGCTGTAGTTCTCACCCCCCAGACCGACTTCGGCAACATCTTTCAAGCGAACCTGGGAACCGTCCTTGTTGACCTTGAGCAGGATCTTGTCGAATTGCTCCGCGGTCTGCAGGCGGGTCTTGCCGATGATCGTCGCGTTCAACTGGGTGCCGGGCAGGGCAGGCAGGCCGCCGAGCTGGCCGGACGACACCTGGACGTTTTGCGCAGCGATGGCGGTTCTGACGTCGATCGGCGTCAGGTTGAATTTGTTCAACTTGGCCGGGTCGAGCCAGATACGCATGGCGTACTGGGAACCGAACACCTGGAAGTCACCGACACCGGCGGTCCGCGAGATCGGGTCTTGCATGTTCGACACGATGTAGTTGGACAGGTCGTCCTTGGTCATGCTGCCGTCACGCGACACCACGCCAATCACCAACAGGAAGTTCTTCACTGCCTTGGTGACGCGGATCCCCTGCTGTTGCACTTCTTGCGGCAGCAGTGGGGTGGCCAGGTTCAGCTTGTTCTGGACCTGAACCTGCGCGGTATCGGAGTTGGTGCCTTGCTCGAAGGTCGCGGTAATGGTCATGGTGCCGTCGGAGTTACTTTCCGACGAGACATAACGCAGGTGATCGATACCGTTGAGTTGTTGCTCGATCACTTGAACCACGGTGTCCTGTACCGTTTGCGCCGAAGCACCCGGGTAGGCCACGGAGATGGCGATCGCTGGAGGCGCAATGCTCGGGTACTGGTTGATCGGCAGTTTGAGGATCGATAGTGCCCCGACCAACATGATCACCAGGGCAATTACCCAGGCGAAAATCGGACGGTCGATAAAAAATTTCGACATGGTTTACTCCCCTTTGCCGCCGGAGGCTTTATCAGCTACCTGGGCAGGGGCCGGGTTCCTTACGGCTACGTTGGTCGCTTCACTGGCCTTGACTTCGACGCCAGGTTTGACGAATTGCAGACCTTCGGTGATCAGGCGATCGCCGGCCTTCAGGCCGTCTTCGATCAGCCATTGGTTACCGACAGTGCGGTTGGCCTTGAGTTGACGCAGTTCGACCTTGTTGTCCGGGCCGACAACCAGTGCAGTCGGGGCACCCTTGAGGTCGCGGGTCACGCCTTGCTGCGGGGCCAGAATCGCCGCGCTGTTCACGCCGGCCAGCAACTTGGCGTGTACGAACATGCCAGGCAGAAGGGTGTGATCAGGGTTCGGGAAAATCGCGCGCAGGGTGACGGAGCCGGTGGTCTGGTCAACCGAGATTTCGGAGAATTCCAGCTTGCCGTCCAGCGTGTACTCGCTGCCGTCTTCGAGGGTCAGCTTGACCGAGGCTGCGTTGTCACCGGCTTTTTGCAGGCGACCGCTTTCCAGCTCACGGCGCAGTTGCAACAGCTCGACCGAAGACTGCGTCACGTCGACGTAGATCGGGTCGATTTGCTGAATCACCGCCATTGCATCGACCTGAGCATTGCTCACCAATGCGCCTTCGGTCACCGAGGAGCGGCCGATGCGGCCGGTCAGCGGGGCATTGACCTTGGTGTAACGCACATTGATCTGGGCGGTTTGCAGTGCGGCTTCCGATTGCAGGCGGTTGGCCAGGGCGGTGTCGTATTCCTGACGGCTTACGGCTTGTTCGTCGACCAATTGCTTGTAGCGGTCGGAAATCGATTTGGTCGAACGCAGGTTGGCTTCGGCGCTGGCGAGCGTTGCTTCATAGATCGAGGGGTCGATCTGATAGAGCTGCTGGCCGGCCTTGACGTCGCTGCCTTCCTTGAACAGGCGTTTGAGAATGATGCCATTGACCTGCGGGCGAACTTCGGCAATGCGGAACGCGCTGGTACGACCTGGCAGATCGGACGTCAGGGTGAAAGCCTGGGGTTGCAGAGTCACGACGCCGACCTGAGGCGGTGGGGCGGCCGGTGCTGCCTCTTCCTTTTTGCATCCGCTGAGCAGCGATGCCAGGGCGACGGCGGCGACCAGAGCGGTAACAGCTGGCTTGAATTGCATGAAAATCCTCGGGTCAGGCGCGCAAGGAGCGCACTAGAAAGGTGGAAGGTTGAAAAATGGTTACCGAGTGGATAAGTAGCTTGCTAAGGAATATACTTACGTACATGGCTGTTTGTAAATACCCAGGCTGCGTATCAACGTCGTTACACAAGCCGTTGAACGGTTGTAAATGCAGGCTGGGGACGCCCCCCCAGAACGTTCGCCCCACTTTTTATTCAGCTGATATTCAGACATCGCTGAAGCACCCCGATTGAGGTTGTACTGCCATGGTCCGTCGTACCAAAGAGGAAGCTCAGGAAACCCGCGCACAAATTCTCGAGGCGGCCGAAAAGGCCTTTTTCGAGCGAGGCGTGGCGCGCACGACCCTGGCGGACATCGCGACCCTGGCCGGTGTCACTCGAGGGGCCATTTACTGGCACTTCAGCAACAAGGCGGATCTGGTGCAGGCCATGCTCGACACCTTGCATGAGCCGCTGGAAGAAATGGCCAAGGCCAGCGAGAGCGAAGACGAACTCGATCCCCTGGGCTGCATGCGCAAACTGTTGATTCATTTGTTTCATCAAATTGCGCTGGACCCGAAAACCCGCCGCATCAATGAGATTCTTTTTCATAAGTGTGAATTCACCGATGAAATGTGCGACCTGCGCCAGCAGCGCGTGTCAGCCAGCCTCGAATGCAATGTGCGGATCGGCCTGGCCCTGAGTAATGCCGTGAAACGCGGCCAGTTGCCGGAAAACCTCGACACCGCCCGCGCCGCCATCAGCTTGCATGCTTTTATTGATGGCATCCTGTACCAGTGGTTGCTGGCCCCGGACAGTTTTGAATTGCACGCCGAAGCCGAACGTTGGGTCGATACCGGGCTGGATCTGTTGCGCTTCAGTCCCAGCCTGCGCAAATAAAGCAAAATGCGTAATTGGCGCCTTGTGTGTCAACCATTGAAACCGAAGATGAACGGTTCTTCACGCGCCCTCCGACAATGGGGTGCTTTTATATACTTACACTCGGCAGGTGGACAGGTAGCAAGCTCAGTAATTTGTAGGAATTTTGTGTCGCCTTTTTGAGGGCCCTTCATTGCACGGTCACTGTAGGAGCTGCCGCAGGCTGCGATCTTTTGATCTTGATTATGGCGACGATGCCTTCGCCGAAGATCAAAAGATCGCAGCCTGCGGCAGCTCCTACCGGGCCAGGGCTCGATACTCAACAAAAAGCCCCGGCTCTTTCAAGCCGGGGCTTTTGCGTTTCAACGGTTACGGATTACAGCGTCGGGTAGTCGATGTAACCGGCCGGGCCCTTGGCGTAGAACAGTTCCGGACGCGCGTCGTTCAGCGGCGCGTCTGCCTGCAAACGCGCTGGCAGGTCGGGGTTGGCGATGAACGGTACGCCGAAGGCGACTGCATCGGCCTTGCCGCTGGCGAGCAATGCGTTGGCGCTGTCCTTGGTGAAACGCTCGTTGGCAATGTAAGGGCCGCCGAAGGCTTGCTTGAGCTGTGGGCCGAGGCTGTCGGCACCTTCTTTCTCCCGCGAGCAGATGAAGGCGATGCCACGCTTGCCCAGTTTGCGAGCGACGTAGGTGAAGGTTTCGGCCAGGTTCTCGTCGCCCATGTCATGCAGGTCGGCGCGTGGCGACAGGTGTACGCCCACACGGCCGGCACCCCAGATCTCGATGGCGGCATCGGTCACTTCCAGCAGCAGGCGGGCACGGTTTTCCAGGGAGCCGCCGTAGTTATCGGTGCGCTGGTTGGTGCTGCTTTGCAGGAACTGGTCGAGCAGGTAGCCGTTGGCGGCATGGATTTCCACTCCGTCGAAGCCGGCCGCCTTGGCGTTCTCGGCACCGACGCGGTAGGCGTCGACGATGTCGGCGATTTCAGCGGTTTCCAGGGCGCGCGGCACCGGGAAGTCGGCCAACGGACGCACCAGGCTGACGTGGCCCTTGGGCTGGACGGCACTCGGCGCGACCGGTGTTTCACCGTTCAGGTACAAACCGTGGGAAATGCGACCCACGTGCCACAGTTGCAGGAAGATTTTGCCGCCAGCACCGTGGATGGCCTTGGTCACGTTGGACCAGCCACGCACCTGATCGTTGGACCAGATGCCCGGGGTGTCCGGGTAGCCGACGCCCATCGGCGTCACGGAGGTGGCCTCGCTGAGGATCAGGCCTGCCGAAGCGCGCTGTACGTAGTACTCGGCCATCAGCGCGTTGGGCACGCGACCTTCGTCGGCGCGGCAGCGGGTCAGCGGCGCCATGATGATGCGGTTGGCCAACTCGAGGTCGCCCAGTTTGATCGGATCGAAAATAGTCGTCATTTAAAGGCTCTCTTTTGGAGATCAGTTAGAAGTGGCAGGGGCCAGATCGGGATTGCCGCTCTGACGGAAAGTAATCAGGGTCACCAGCAGGGCGAGTACCGCCAGTGCGGCTGCGGCGAGCGGCACGCGGGTCAGGCCGAAGCCGTGGGCGATGACACTGCCGCCGACCCAGGCACCCAGGGCGTTGCCGATGTTGAAAGCGCCGATATTCAGGGTCGACACCAGGTTCGGTGCGGCGTTGCCGAAGGTCACCACGTTCACTTGCAGAGCCGGTACCGCGGCGAAGCACGCGGTGGCCCAGAGGAACAGAGTGATTTCGGTCGGGATCAGCGCGACGCTGGTCCAGGTCAGCACGGTGGACACCAGGGCCATGGTGATGAACACGCCGATCAGCGTCGCGGCCATGCCTTTGTCGGCCAGCTTGCCGCCGATGATGTTGCCGACCGTCAGGCCCAGGCCGATGAGCATCAGGGTCCAGGTCACGCCACGGGGCGAGACGCCGGTGACTTCGCCCAGCAGCGGCGCGACGTAGGTGAACAGGGTGAACACCGAGGCGGCGAACAGCGCGGTCATGCTCAGGGACAGCCAGATGCCGCCGCCCTTGAGTGCGGCCAGTTCGGCGCGCATGTCGAGTTTTTCTTCATCACGTTTGGCCGGCAGAAAGCGGATCAAGCCGATCAGTGCGATCACACCGATCACCGTCACGGCCCAGAAGGTCGACCGCCAGCCAGCTGCCTGACCGAGGGCGGTGCCCAGCGGTACGCCGAGGACGTTGGCCAGGGTCAGGCCGGTGAACATCAGGGCCACGGCCGAAGCGCGTTTGTTCGCAGGCACCAGGCCGGCGGCCACCACCGAGCCGATGCCGAAGAAGGCGCCGTGGCACAGGGCGGTGACCACACGGGCGAACATCAGCACGTTGTAGTCGCCGGCCACTGCGCAGAGCAGGTTGCCAATGATGAAAATGCCCATCAACGCCACCAGGGCAGCCTTGCGCGGCAATTTGGCGGTGGCCAGGGCCATGAACGGCGCACCGATGGCCACGCCCAGGGCGTAACCGGTCACCAGCCAGCCGGCACCGGGAATCGACACACCGAGGTCAGCCGCCACGTTGGGCAGCAGGCCCATGATGACGAACTCGGTGGTGCCGATGGCGAAGGCGCTCAAGGCCAGGATGAGTAGCGAGAGGGGCATTGTTTAATTCCTTTTGGCTGGCTGACGTTAAGGGTCAGAGCTCTTTGTTGAAGATGCGGAGGAACTCCTGGATGGTTTCCTCATTGCGTTTGAAAAAATGCCACTGGCCGACTTTGCGGCTGCTGATCAGGCCGGCGCGTTGCAGGGTCGCCAGGTGTGCGGACACCGTGGACTGCGACAGGCCGCAACGTTGATCGATCTGCCCGGCGCAGACGCCGTGCTCGTTACTGTGGGACTGGTCGGGGAATTCGACGGTCGGGTCCTTGAGCCAGCGCAGGATGTCTCGCCGTACCGGGTGCGCCAAGGCTTTTATTATTTCGTCGAGATTCAAGGTCATGATGTGGGCTCGTGATGTGTAAAACGCTATATCGCGATGAGGCGAACTTTAAATCGGTATTTCGCGATATACAAATATGATTTGGCTCTGGCCCGCTCACATTTCGGTATATCGAGTTATAACGATATGTTGAGTGTAACAAGACAAGAGGGCAGTGCTAAGCTGCGCCCATGAACTATCTCGCACATCTTCACCTCGGTGGTCAGCGTCCCGATCAATTGCTCGGCAGTCTGTATGGCGATTTCGTCAAGGGACGGCTGCAAGGGCAGTTCGCTCCGGAAATCGAGGGGGCCATCCAGCTGCACCGCAGCATCGACGTGTTCACCGATCGCCATCCGCTGGTGGACGTCGCGTTGTCGCGTTTTTCCCTGACCCGGCGTCGCTACGCGGGGATCGTGCTCGACGTGTTTTTCGACCATTGCCTGGCCCGGGACTGGACGCTGTATGCCGACCGGCCCCTGGCATTGTTCACCTCGGACGTTTACCGGGTGCTGTCCAGCGAGCGACAACTGCCGGAGCGGCTGGCGAAGATAGCGCCGCACATGGTGGCCAATGACTGGTTGGGCTCGTATCAGGAGTTCGACGTGCTGGAGCAGGTGTTGCGCGGGATCTCGCGGCGCCTGACCCGGCCGGAGGAGCTGGCAGCGGCGATGCAGGAGTTGCGGCGGTTGTATGAACCGTTGAGCGAGGACTTCAGGTTGTTCTATCCGCAGCTTCAGGATTTTGCCCGGAACTACTCAACACCCTGAAACCCCTGTGGGAGCGAGCTTGCTCGCGATGAGGCCATGACAGTCACTATGGATGTGACTGTGAGATAGCTATCGCGAGCAAGCTCGCTCCCACGGGGGGCGCGTGTTTACGCCGCAATGGCGGGGCGCATGGGTGCTCGTTGCGGTTCGACAATTTCACCAAACAACGCCTTCTGCACCGCCTGCTGCGCTTCGAACGCCAGCGCTGCGCGTTCCCGACCTTCGCAAGCGATTGGCTTGAGCAGATGAATTTCCACGCCACCACGGTCATTGGCGAACAGACGCATCAAGTGCGAGAGCAGATCATCGTCGCCAATGAACGGCGCCAGCGCGCAAGGCTCGCCGTCACGCACATAACGAATCGCCACCGGCTGCATCGCCACTTCGGAGTCGATGGCGGCGGACAGCAGACGACCATGGAAGGTGCGCAGCGAACGGCCATCGGTGGTGGTGCCTTCCGGGAACATCAGCAGGGGGTGTGCCTGTTCCAGATGACGGGTCATCTGCTTGCGGATCAACTGGCTGTCACCCGAGCCACGGCGGATGAACAGGCTGCCGGCCTTGGCCGCCAACCAGCCGGCCACCGGCCAGGTGCGCACTTCGGCCTTGGACAGGAATGACAGCGGCGTGAGCATGCCCAGCAGCGGGATGTCGGTCCAGGACACGTGGTTGCTGACCCAGAGCATCGGTGCCTTCGGCAGCTCGCCGTGGACGGTCACGTCGAAGGGCAGGGCGTTGCTCAGACGGGCCATGAAAAACCGCGACCAGCGCTGACGACGCGCCATCGAATGGGCCATGCCCAGGCGTTCGAACACCCCGAACACGCTGGCCATGCCCAGGCCCAGCGTCACCACCAGCAGCACTCGCGCGATTCGCGCGTACACCCGCAACCGGCTCATTACACAGCCGCCTTGAAGTGTTTGGCGTAACGCGGGCAGAGTTCGTCGCGCTTGAGCAGGATGAACACGTCGGCGACCTGGAAGTCTTCGTCCCAGCATGGCTCGCCACAGATCTTCGCGCCCAGGCGCATGTAGGCCTTGAGCAGCGGTGGCATTTCGGCAATCACGTTCGACGGGATGTCCAGGTTTGGCAGCGGGTTTTTCGGCTCGGCGCGCAGGTGTTCGGTGCACAGGTAGCGCTCGCGCAGACGCTGCATGATGGCGTGGGCCTGCACGCCGCCATCCTGCATCGGAATGCTCGCGCAACCCATCAGGTAGCTGTAGCCGCCCTGGTTCAGGACTTCGGCCAGTTCACCCCAGAGCACAGCGATGGTGCCGCCGTTGCGATAGGCCGGATCGACGCAGGTGCGACCGATTTCCAGGATCGGGCCTTTCAGATGCACCAGGCCGTGAAGGCTGAATTCTTCTTCGCTGTAGAATTTGCCCAGGCTGCTGGCAGCCGTGTGGTCGAGCAAGCGGGTGGTCGCCACCAGACGCCCGGTGTTCAGGTCGCGCACGCCGATGTGGGCGCAATGAACATCGTAGTCATCCATGTCCAGACCCAGTTCAGCACCCTTGAGCCTGGCGTTGAATTCGCCGCTGAACACGTTGAAGCGCAAGGCCTGGGCTTGCTGCAACGCCTCGGCGCCCACCAGGCGTTCGGCTTGCAGGCGGCGTTCGTTGCCGGTGTCGCTGATGCGGGCGATCTGAGTCATGGCGAATCTCCGTGCGGGCTGCTCACCTGTCTTTGGGCTACAGCGAATCGACTTTCTTTGTCCAGGGGGCGTTCTCAACCAGCTTCCCCAGCGCGGTAGGGAAACTAATTGAGAACGCCCCCTAGCCATGTTGTGCAAAGTCAGGCTATGTAGCCCCGGTGTCATCGCCATTAAGCTTTGGTGATGCTTATATGACAGCCCACAAGGAGCCTCTCATGCTCTGGCAAACCCTGTTGAACCGCCGTGATCGGTTGCCCGCCAACCCGGATCTGGCTGAAGGTTTCGCGACCTTGTTGCAGCAGTTGGGCACGGTCTCGCCGTTCGAATTGGCCGTGCTTGGCGGGCGGTTGATGGCGACACCGGGACTGGCGTTTCTGGTGGGCTATCAAGCGGCATTGCGCATGCTTTGGCCGAGTGCGCCGCTGAGCCTCGGTGCGCTGTGCGCCACCGAAAAGCGCAGCCTGCGCCCGGCCGACATGCAAACCCGACTGAGCGGTTTGCGTCTGAACGGACGCAAGGATTTCGTCACCGCAGGCGATGCCGCCGACTGGCTACTGGTGGCAGCGCGCAGCGAGGAGCCTGGCTCCGATCCGCGCTTGAGCCTGGCGGTGATCTATCGTGGTGAGCCGGGTGTGCGGGTGGAAAAGCTGGCGCCGATCCCATTGATGCCGGACATCAGTCATGGCCGGTTGTTTCTGGATAACGCACTGTGCGAGTTGCTCGCCGGGGATGGCTGGGATGCCTATGTAAAACCATTCCGCACCCTGGAAGACATCTATGTGCTGAGCGCCATGACGGCGTGGTTGTATGGCATTGGCCAGGAATGCGATTGGCCGCAAGGCTTGCAATTGCGGTTGCTGGGGTTGTTGGCAGGGTGTGCGGAAACCAGCCGCCAGCCACCGACCCATCCGGCCGGTCATGTGTTGCTTGGCGGGTTGTTTGCGCAGTTTGAGGTGCTCAAGGCTGAGGTGAATGAGGCGTTGGCCGCAGGGCCGCCGGAGTGGGCGGTGATGTGGCAGCGGGATCAGGCGGTGATGGATTTGGCGGCCGGGGCGCGAGGCAAACGGTTGGCCAAGGCTTTGGCGGTGCTTTGACGGGCCTCTTCGCTGGCAAGCCAGCTCCTACAGGTCATCATTGCCATTGTAGGAGCTGGCTTGCCAGCGAAGGCGCCCTTACCGGCTACACAAATTTCAGAACTGTCATCAACCTCGACTAGGCTCAGCAGGTTCAACCTCCGAGCCCCCGCCATGCCCAAAGGCTTGTCCCTGATTTTCCTGCTGTTGCTCAGCTTCACGGCCCAAGCCGAAAACTGGCCCGCCGAGCAATGGCCGACCGCCCCGACGCCGACCGGCCCGGCGCTTCAAGCCCTGGAGGCCTACGCCTTCCCATCCCGCGATGACAGCGCTCGCCAGGGCATTCGCACCGATGCCTTGCTGGTGATTCGCGACGGCCAGTTGCTCTACGAACGCTACGCCGGTCCGACGACGGCCGAGACGCCGCACCTGACCTGGTCGATCAGCAAGAGCCTGATGGCCACGGTCCTCGGCGTGGCCTATGGCGAAGGCTTGTTCAAGCTCGGCGACCCGGTGGCGAAGTTTTATCCGCCCCTGCAAAAACACCCCGACATGACCATGGCCGACCTGCTGCACTGGGCCTCGGGCCTGGATTGGCAAGAAGACTACGAATACGCACCGTTGAAGTCTTCGGTGGTGGCCATGCTCTACACTCGCGGTCACCACGACATGGCCGCATTTGCCGCGGCCCATGATGCTTATGCGGCGCCAGGCCGGGCGTTTCGCTACTCCAGTGGTGACAGCAACCTGCTGTCCGCCGCGCTGAAAACCATCGTCGGCCCCGACCGTTATCCCGACTTTCCGTGGACTGCATTGTTCGAACCGCTGGGCATTCGCCACGCGATCTGGGAAACCGATGCCACGGGCACTTTCGTTGCGTCGTCCTATGCCTACCTCACTGCACGGGACCTGGCCCGGGTCGGACTGTTGATGGCCCGCGAAGGTCGTTGGGGCGACAGGCAACTACTTCCCAAGGATTGGGTGGCGTTCAACCGCGAGCCGTTCGCTCACTATCATGCACACGAAGACGATGCCGTTCCCGGTGGCCAATGGTGGCTCAATCGCGCCGTCGAGGGCGCGGCACGACCCTGGCCCGATGCCCCCGTCGACACCTTCGCCGCATTGGGTCATTGGGGGCAGGCAATGTATGTAATCCCCAGCGAACACCTGGTGATCGTCCGCTATGGCGATGACCGCGACGGCAGCTACCGACACAACCAATTGCTCCAGCTCGCGCTCAAGGCCTTTGCCGGGAAGGTGCAGCCATGACCGGATTCATTCGCCGTCGACCGGCCGGTTCCCTAATGTTGATCCTGCTGATTGCCTTGCTCGGCTGGATCTGGCACGAGCGGGTGGCGCTGTGGGCGTTCCCCGACATCATCAGCGCCTACACAGCCAAGGAATATTGCTCGTGCCGCTATGTGATGGGTAACGACACCAAGTACTGCCTCAGCTATGTGAAGCAGTGGGTGCCGGCCAGCAACTTTACCGATGACGCTACCGACAAGCGCGTAACGGTCAGCGGCATGGGCCGCAGCAACAGCGCCGCGTGGACCGGCGAGCGCCAGGGCTGCCGTTTGCAGCCTTGAACACGCCAAAACCGTGAGGTCAGGCGAGTGCTTTTGTGGCGAGGGGGCTTGTCGGAACGCCGCACCGCCCCGTTCGGCTGCGAAGCAGACGCAAAGCCAGCCTCCCCGGTGAATCAGACTTACTTGGTTGCAGCTTTCAGCACTGCTTCGCAGCGCAACGGGGGGCAAGCCCCCTCGCCACAAAAGCTTACTTGTCCCGGGGAATGTGTTCAAAGGGCAACAGAAAGTTTGCAACCTGTGACAAGCCAGTTAAGGTTCAGCACAGGTTTATCTGCCCCACGAGTCTCTATGTTCAAGCGCTCCACCCTTCAATCCCTCGCTTTCCTGTTGCTGGCCGGTGTCGCGTTGTCGGCCCGTGCCGATTGGTACCTGGATGGTGAGTCCTCGCGTCTGTCATTCGTCAGCACCAAAAACGCCAATGTTTCCGAAGTGCAGCGCTTTCTGGTGTTGCACGGCACAGTCGATCCTGAAGGGCTGGCGCAGGTGGAAGTCGAACTGGAATCGATCAACAGCGGCATCCCGTTGCGCGATGAGCGCATGCGTAAGGAACTGTTCCAGATCGATCGGTTTCCCGACGCCTCGATCACCACGAAAATCGATCTGCGCCCGATCAATGATCTTGCTCCCGGCGCACAGTTGGAGTTGCGCCTGCCGTTGACGGTCGAGCTGCACGGCAAACGACACGAATACCCCACCGAACTGCTGGCGACCCGTCTCGATGACCGGCGCTTCCAGGTGGTGACCCTCGAACCACTGGTGATCAACGCCGAAGATTTCGATTTGGCTCCCGGCCTGGAAGCGTTGCGCAAGCTGGCCGGTTTATCCGCTATCAGTCTTTCAGTGCCGGTGAGTGCGGTGCTGATTTTCACGACGCGCTGACATGGCCGGAGCGATTTTTCCCTGGCGTGAAGGCAACCACTTCGAACTGCTGGTCGATGGTCCGCAGTTTTTCCCACGCATGCTGGTGGCGATTGCCCGCGCCGAAGAACAGGTCGAGCTGGAGCTGTATCTGGTGGAAGCGGGCGCCTGCGCCGAAGCCATGGTCCAGGCATTGGTGCAGGCCGCCGAGCGCGGTGTGCGGGTGCGCTGCCTGTTCGATGACTATGGCAGCCTCGCCTTCACCCTGACCTTGCGTCAGCGGCTGATGGCCGCCGGGGTGGAACTGCGTTTCTACAATCGCCTGAGCTGGCGGCGCTGGGTCGGCAACTTCTACCGCGATCACCGCAAATTGTTGCTGGTGGATCAGAGCCTGGCGGTCGTCGGCGGCACCGGTGTCACCGATGAGTTCTGGACCCCGGGAGAAGATGTCAGCGAATGGCATGAGGTGATGGTGGAAATCACCGGGCCGCTGGTGATCGACTGGCAGTTGCTGTTCGATCGCCAGTGGATCGCCAACCGCCATCGTCGCGCCTGGCGACCGGCCTCGCATTTTGGCCTGCCGCGCCTGCCACGGGTGCCATCGATGGGCGAGGGCATGGGCCGGGTGGCCTATGCCGACGCCCGCCAGCACCGGGATATTCTGCAATCGCTGGTGCGCGCCCTGAACAGCGGTCAGCGACGGATCTGGCTGGCCACGCCGTACTTTTTGCCGACCTGGAAAGTCCGCCGTTCCCTGCGCCGGGCGGCTGCCCGGGGTGTCGATGTGCGGCTACTGCTGACCGGGCCCCGTACCGATCACCCGTCCGTGCGTTATGCCGGGCATCGTTACTACCCGCGACTGCTCAAGGCCGGGGTACAGATCTTCGAGTACCAACCGTGTTTCCTGCACCTGAAAATGGTCTTGATCGATGACTGGGTGAGCATCGGCTCGTGCAACTTCGATCACTGGAACCTGCGCTTCAACCTGGAAGCCAACCTGGAAGCGCTGGACCCTGGGTTGACCCGAGCGGTGGCCGCGAGTTTTGAACGGGACTTCGGGTTAAGTGAGCAAGTCAGCCTGGAAGAATGGCAACGCCGGCCGCTGTGGCGGCGGGTCAAGCAGCGGGTGTGGGGATGGGTGGATCGGCTGGTGGTGAATCTGCTGGATCGACGGGGCTAAACGCATACTTTCAAACCCACTGAAACCTCTGTAGGAGCTGGCTTGCCAGCGAAGGCGGTCTGTCATTCGACACTTCTGTCGATTGACCCGACGCTTTCGCTGGCAAGCCAGCTCCTACAGGGGGCAAGGTTTAGAGCAACTCAAAACTCTGTTGCGTCACGTCCTCTGAATCCAGACCAATCTGCACGTTGAACTTGCCCGGTTCCGCCGCGTATTTGAGCTGGGTGTTGTAGAACTTCAGGTCGTCCTCGGTGATGGTGAAGTGCACGACTTTCTGTTCGCCGGCCTTGACCATGACTTTCTGGAAGTTCTTCAGTTCCTTGATCGGACGGATCATTGAGCCGGCCACATCCTGGATGTACAACTGCACCACGGTTTCGCCATCTCGCTTGCCGGTGTTTTTCACTGTGACGCTGGCGTCGAGCTTGCCGGTCTTGTTCAGTGTGGTCGACGACAGGGCCATGTCGCTCAGGCTGAACCCGGTGTAGCTCAGGCCATAGCCGAACGGGTACAGGGGGCCGGTGGTGTCATCGAAATATTGCGAGGTGTAGTTGCCCGGTTTGCCCGGGGTGAACGGCCGGCCAATGGTCAGGTGGTTGTAGTAGGTCGGAATCTGGCCGACCGAACGCGGGATGCTGATCGGCAGTTTGCCCGACGGGTTGTAGTCGCCGAACAGCACATCGGCGATGGCGTTGCCGCCCTCGGTGCCGGTGAACCAGGTTTCCAGGATCGCGTCGGCCTGCTCCTTCTCCTCGAGGATCGTCAGCGGGCGGCCGTTCATCAACACCAGTACCAGCGGTTTGCCGGTGGCTTTCAGGGCACGGATCAGCTCGCGCTGGTTTTGCGGGATGTTCAGGTCGGTGCGGCTCGACGACTCGTGGGACATGCCACGGGATTCACCGACGGCGGCAACAACGACGTCAGCATCCTTGGCTGCTTTCACCGCTTCGTCTATCAGCACGTTCGCCGGGCGAGGATCATCCACCACTTCCGGGGCGTCGAAGTTGAGGAAGTTGAGGTAACCGAGGATTTTCGGGTCGCTGGTAATGTTGGCGCCACGGGCGTAGATCAGTGTCGACTTCTCGCCCAGGGCATTGGTCATGCCGTCGAACAGGGTCACCGATTGAGCAGGGCGACCGGCAGCGGCCCAACTGCCCATCATGTCGATGGGGGCCTTGGCCAGCGGACCGACCAGGGCGATTTTCGCGGTCTTCTTCAGCGGCAGGGTTTCGTTGCTGTTTTTCAGCAGCACCTGGCTGCGACGCGCCACATCGCGGGCCTCGGCGCGGTGCAGGCGGCTGTCGGCGTAGGTGTCGACCGGGTCATCCTCGGCCTTGCCGATGCGCAGGTACGGGTCCTTGAACAGACCCATGTCGTACTTGGCGCCCAATACCGCACGCACGGCGTTGTCGATGTCGCTCTGCTGGATCTCACCGGACTTCAGCAGCCCTGGCAGCTCTTTGCCATACAGGGTGTCGTTCATGCTCATGTGGATGCCGGCCTTGATCGCCAGCTTCGCCGCTTCGCGACCGTCGGCGGCAACGCCGTGCTTGATCAGCTCGAAGATCGCCCCGTGGTCGCTGACCGCCAGGCCCTTGAAGCCCCACTGCTTGCGCAGCAGGTCGTTCATCAGCCAGGTGTTGGCGGTGGCCGGCACGCCGTTGATCGAGTTCAGCGCGACCATGACCCCGCCAGCGCCGGCATCGATGGCTGCGCGGTACGGCGGCAGATAGTCCTGGTACATCTTGACCGGGCTCATGTCGACCACGTTGTAGTCGCGGCCACCCTCGACCGCGCCATACAGGGCAAAGTGCTTGACGCTGGCCATGATGCTGTCGGCCGCGTTGGCACCGGTGCCCTGGAACGCCTTGACCATCACGCCGGCAATGCGCGACACCAGGTAGGTGTCTTCGCCGAAGCCTTCGGAAGTGCGGCCCCAGCGCGGATCGCGGGAGATGTCGACCATCGGCGCAAAGGTGATGTCGAGGCTGTCAGCCGCGGCTTCCTTGGCGGCGATGCGCCCGGACAGGCCAATGGCGTCCATGTCCCAGCTCGAGGCCAGGGCCAGCGGGATCGGGAAAATGGTGCGGTGGCCGTGGATCACGTCGTAGGCGAAGAACATCGGGATCTTCAGGCGGCTGCGCATGGCTGCGTCCTGCATCGGCCGGTTTTCCGGACGGGTGATCGAGTTGAACGTACCGCCGATATTGCCCGCCGCGATTTCCTTGCGGATCATTTCACGCGGCATTTCCGGGCCGATGCTGATCAGGCGCAACTGGCCGATTTTTTCATCGAGGGTCATTTGCTTCATCAGGTTGCTGACGAAGGCTTCCTTGTTCTCCAGGGGTGCGGGGGTCGTGGCGGCCAATACGTTATGACTGGCCAGGCTGACGAACAGACCCAGCAAACACAGCTTCTTCATGAATAGTTTTCTCAAGGGCCCAAACGGCGATGTACACGCCGGCCAGCCAAAATTTAGGGAGCGTCTATTGTTGTTCGGGCGCCGGCTCAAAAAACCAGAGCCAGGATACGACCGCCAGATGGCGGATGCGGTTTCGCGCTGGGCGTCTTTTTAGCCCAACGGCCCGTTGCAATCCAGAGGCGCGGGCGATTATGCCCCAAGAGCCGGCTCAGAAGGCTTCACAGTCGGTTTTTTCATGACATGTACCAGGGAGCGTCAGCCAGATGAATGTAAGTCCAACCTACCGTTCGCGCCTGCAGGTCGCCACGCTGCTGATGCTGGCCACGTTGCTGACCGCCTGCGGCATCAACAACATCCCGACCCTCGACGAACAGGCCAAGGCCGCCTGGGGCCAGGTGCAGAACCAGTATCAGCGCCGTGCCGACCTGATTCCCAATCTGGTGGAAACCGTCAAGGGCTACGCCAAGCATGAGGAAGAGACCCTGACCGCCGTGATTGAGGCGCGAGCCAAGGCCACGTCGATCCAGGTGGATGCCTCGACGCTCGACAACCCGGAAAAACTCAAGCAGTACCAACAGGCCCAGGATCAGCTCAGTGGCGCCTTGAGTCGTTTGATGGTGGTCTCCGAGCGCTATCCGGACCTGAAGGCCAACCAGAACTTCCTCGCCTTGCAATCGCAGCTTGAGGGCACCGAAAACCGGATCAGCGTGGCCCGGCGCGATTTCATCCTCGCGGTGCAGAAATACAACACCGAGATCCGCACGTTCCCTGGTCGCCTGTGGCACAGCGTGATGTACAGCGACCTGCCGGTGCGTGAGACCTTCGAAGCCACACCTGGGTCGGAAAAGGCCCCTGAGGTCAAATTCTGAATCAACCCTGTAGGAGCTGCCGCAGGCTGCGATCTTTTGACTTTGATTCTTCGCGAGCGCTAGAGGTCAAGATCAACGGATCGCAGCCTGCGGCAGCTCCTGCATGGCCAGGCTTGGGACGGAAGGGGTTGCCAATGCGTGTCTTTAAAACGGTCCTGTTGCTGTTGTTGTGGGTGGTGGCGATCACGGCCCGGGCCGAGCTGAGCTTTCCGGCGCTGACCGGACGGGTGGTCGACAACGCGCAGATGATCGAGCCATCGGTGCGCCAGCAGCTCACCCAACAACTTCAGGCCCATGAACAAGCCACCGGCGAGCAGCTTGTGGTCGTGACTTTGCCGGATTTGCAAGGCACCGACATCGCCGATTTCGGTTACCGGCTCGGCCGCCACTGGGGTATCGGACAGAAGGACAAGAACAACGGCGCCTTGCTGATCGTCGCCCGGGACGAGCGCAAACTTCGCATCGAAGTCGGCTACGGCCTGGAGGATCGCCTGACCGATGCCCAGAGTTCGGTGATCATCAACCAGGTCATCACCCCGGCGTTCAAGGCTGGCAATTACAGCAAGGGCATCAGTGACGGGGTGGCGGCGATGCTGGTGGTGCTGGGTGGCAACCCCTTGGACGAACCCTCGACGGCGTATGAATCCAGAGGCGATCCGGGGGGCGATTTCGTTTCGCGCCACCCCGGGTTGTTCGTGTTTTTGCTGATGTTGTTCATCCTGACTGTTTTTGTGTGCCAGATGCTCGGTATCCTTCCTGTCGGCCGGGGCGGCTCCGGTGGATCCGGGGGCGGCTTTGGCGGTGGTGGATTTGGCGGCGGCGGTGGAGG
>NZ_JAGYGN010000042.1:0-38086 GCF_019947515.1 Pseudomonas sp. A-B-19 | reverse complement strand
ACTCCACAAGCACCCACACGAATTGCTTGATTCAGTTGTTAAAGAGCGGTTGGTTAAGAGCTTTCGTCTCAACCGAGGCGCGCATTCTACAGCAGCCTCATTTGCTGTCAAGTGATTATTTTCTGAAATTTTCCAAGTTTCCTTTTCAACTTCAACCACTTGCGCTTCCGATCTCTCGTCAGCGGGAGGCGAATTCTACAGCGTTACTCGCTGCTGTCAACACCTCTTTTTCAACTTCCTTCTGGCTTCGATGAACTGAAGCAATCTGCTGCCGAAAACTGCGTAACTCGTTGTTTACCAAGGAGTTTTCTGTTTCGACTGCGCCGGAAGTGGGGCGAATTATAGGCCTCCAGAATCTGCCGTCAAGCATTGATTCAGGTTTTCTACCGACAGGTGCAAAAACATTGCTTATATATAGACGCGCCAGCGGGGAATGCGCAGTATATTGCCCAACACAAATAGAAATACCCTTGATTCCTATATTTCGGACGATGCCACGTAATGAATGACCAGCCTCGCAGCCTAGCCTCTACCCTGTTCTCGGTTGGGCTGCTGCTCATAGCCATGGCATCGATCCAGTCTGGAGCCTCCCTGGCCAAAAGCATGTTCTCCGTTGTTGGCCCTCAGGGGACGACAACATTACGACTGATTTTTGCCTGCGTAATCATGATGCTGATACTGCGTCCATGGCGGGCAAAACTCACCGCAAGATCCCTGCGCACCGTCATCGTCTACGGGATGGCACTGGGCGGCATGAATTTCCTCTTCTATATGTCATTGCAAACCGTCCCGCTGGGCATCGCGGTGGCGCTTGAATTCACCGGCCCACTGGCGGTGGCAATCTACGCCTCGCGTCGCGCGATCGACTTTTTGTGGATAGCCCTGGCAGCGGTCGGCCTGCTGTTGCTGATACCAACGGGAGAAGCGACCGCTGGCATCGACCTCATAGGTGCCGGATATGCCTTGGGTGCAGGGGTCTGCTGGGCACTTTACATTTTGTTCGGGCAAAAAGCCGGGGCCGACAATGGCGTGCAGACCGCCGCATTGGGGGTAATGATCGCCGCGCTCTTTGTAGCCCCTATCGGCATTGTCCATGCCGGCTCCGCATTGCTGACCCTGTCACTGATCCCCGTGGCCCTTGGCGTCGCCGTCTTGTCCACCGCCCTGCCCTACACCCTGGAGATGGTCGCGCTGACCCGCATGCCGGCCAGAACCTTCGGTACCCTGATGAGTATCGAGCCAGCCTTCGGCGCCCTATCCGGCTTGCTGTTCCTTCATGAATACCTCTCACTGTCGCAGTGGATGGCAATCCTGTGCATCATCCTGGCCTCCGTCGGCGCAACCATGACCATGAGCACCGCCACCAGGCCAGCAGTAGCGGCAGATTGAGAGCGGATATGACACGGGTCTGGTATTTGCCGCTCAATTAGGCCATGTTTAGCCCCGCAACCCAGGGCCATGCCATGGACAAATCCAGATAGGGATATCGGTACGCGTCAAGCGAAAGCGAATGCAGCCAGACCCGGGCACAAGATCCGGGGAAGCTATAAGGACAGGAATGAAACGATTTTTGATACTGGCCGCCGTACTTGCAATTGCAGGCTGCGCAGCGACCTCGGAAACACAGATCAAGCACGGCAAGAAAGGGCTACACATCAACTGTTCCGGACTGTCTTCATCCTGGGACAAGTGCTACGCCAGCGCCGCCAATTCCTGCGCCCCCAAGGGATACAAGGTCATCGCCAAGTCGGGAGATGCCGTGGAAGAGCCCGGCGATTACCCGTTTGGCCTCAATCCTGCGGGTTATACCAGCCGTAGCATGATTGTCATCTGCAAATAGGCAGGGTCGTTGCGTCAGGTTCTCGGACTTGCGATCTGACGGCCGATTTCCTCATAGCTGGACTTCAGCACTGTGCGCTGGATATCCGGGCTAGCCAGCATGCGCGCCACGACCAGCGCGCCAATACATTGCGACAGAATCGCCCACGCCAGGCTGTCGCTTTGCAAAACACCCGCCCAACTTTCCTGAAGCCGACAAATCCAGTGCTCTGCCTGTTGACGGACTGTCAGGTCGGAACGGGCAATTTCCGCCCCCAATGCCGGTAATGCACAACCGGTTTCCGGATTCTCGACGTGAGACATGCTCAGGTACTGTTTCAAGCAGCGCTCAAGCTTGTCAAGGTGCTGCCCCTCCCCCAGTCGCGCCAGGCTTTGTCCCAACTCACGCTCGACAATGCTTGCGAACAGCTCGTCCTTTGACGAGAAGTGGCTATAGAAGGCACCGCCACTCAGGCCGATCGCTTTCATCAGGCCGTCCACGCCCACCGTTGAAAATCCGGACTTCTTGGCCGATACCGCACTGCTTTCCAGCAGCCTTTGCCTGGTTTCCAGCTTGTGACTGGCCGAATAACGCATTGCTCTTCCCCTTGAATTGCTCACCTTGACGCCTGTCGAATCATAGCATAACGTTCGTTTAGTTAACGATCGTTTACCAAAAGGGATCTACCCATGAATAACAAGAAGGTCGTACTGGTCGTCGGTGCTGGTGATGCCACGGGCGGCGCCATTGCCAAGCGTTTTGCCCAGGAGGGTTTTGTCGCCTGCGTCACCCGCCGCAGTGCGGACAAACTCCAGCCACTGGTGGATGCCATCAAGACCGAGGGTGGCGAGGCCCACGGTTTTGCCTGCGATGCACGCAAGGAGGAAGACGTGATCGCGCTGGTCGAGCGGATCGAAAGCGAGATCGGTCCCATCGAGGCATTTGTCTTCAATATCGGCGCCAACGTGCCGTGCAGCATTCTCGAAGAAACCGCCCGCAAGTATTTCAAGATCTGGGAAATGGCCTGTTTTTCCGGTTTTCTCAATGCGCGTGAAGTGGCCAAACGCATGGCCAGGCGCCAACGCGGCACGATCCTGTTCACCGGGGCCACTGCCGGCCTGCGGGGCGCAGCCGGGTTCGCCGCATTTGCCGGTGCCAAGCACGGCATTCGTGCACTGGCACAAAGCATGGCCCGAGAGCTCGGCCCCATGAATATTCACGTTGCCCATGTCGTCGTCGACGGCGCCATCGATACCGACTTCATCCGCGAAAGCTTCCCGGAAAAATATGCCACCAAGGATCAGGATGGCATCCTCGATCCTGAGCATATCGCCGAAAATTACTGGTACCTGCACAGCCAGCCCCGCGATGCCTGGACCTTCGAGCTGGACCTTCGCCCCTGGAGCGAACGCTGGTAAGCCCTCCCCTACAACAATAAGCAGAGCGCACCGACCATGAGCAAAACCGTGGAGTTCTACTTCGACCTCGGCAGCCCCGCCACCTATCTGGCCTATACCCAGCTACCGAAAATTTGCGCACAGACTGATACCCGGTTGATCTACATTCCGTTCTTGCTGGGCGGAGTGTTCAAAGCCACCGGCAACGCCTCTCCGGTGACTATCCCGGCCAAGGGCCGCTACATGTTTCAGGATCTGGACCGCTACGCCAAACGCTACGGCGTGCCCCTGAAATTCAATCCGCACTTCCCGATCAATACCTTGATGCTCATGCGCGCCGTGACAGGCATGCAACTGCGCCACCCTGAACGCTTTGCCGCCTTCATTGACTGCCTGTTCAACGCCATTTGGGTCGAGGGTCGCAGCCTGGATGAACCTGCAACCGTCGCGGCAGTATTGAGCGAAAATGGATTCGATCCACAAGAGGTGCTGGCCCTGAGCGCCGATGAGGAAGTCAAAGCCCTGCTCAAGGACAACACCGAAAAAGCCGTGCAGCGAGGAGTGTTTGGTGCGCCAAGCATGTTTGTCGATGACCAACTGTACTTCGGCCAGGATCGACTGGACTTCGTGCTCGAAGCCTTGAGTTAGATCTCGACCACCAACCGCCCCTTTGCCGCTCCCGACAAGAGCAGTTCATGGGCGGCTTCTGCCGATTCCAGCGTGAACGAGTGCGGGTCAAGCAACGGCACGAGCTTACCCGCTTCGATCAACCGCGCCGCCTGGTGCAGAATTTCGCCGTGATGCTCACGCCCCTGGCCCGTCAGAAGCGGCAGCAAAGTGAAGACACCGGAGTAAGTCGCCCCGCGAAAGGAAAGCGGTGCCAGGCTGTGCTGCCCCCAACCAAGGCAGCTGAGCACATGCCCGTGATACATCCGTGCCGCCTTGAATGACGCATCCAGCGTTTCACCCCCCACGGTGTCATAGACAATGTCGAAGCCCTCACCCGCCGTATGCTCAGCCACATAGTCTTCAACCGAAGACTTGCGGTAATCGATAAACGTCGCGCCGAACCCTTCGATGATCGATTGTTGCCCGGCCGAGCCCGTGGCAAAAACCCTGGCGCCAAAAGCGCGGGCGATTTGCACGGCGACATGGCCGACGCCACCGGCGCCGCCATGAATCAATACCGTCTGCCCGGATCGAACGTGCGCCCGGTCCACCAGGCCCTCCCAAGCCGTAATCAGCACCAGCGGCAATCCGGCAGCCTCGCGCATGCTCAAATTGTGCGGTTTGCGAGCCAACAGTCGCGCATCGACCGTCGCGTATTCGGCCAACGAACCTTGAATACCGCCAATACCGGTGGCCATGGCGTACACCTCGTCCCCCGGCAACCAGCCACTGACTCCCTCTCCCAGCGCCTCTACGGTCCCGGCCAGATCCATTCCCACTATCGCCGGCAATGGTTGCCCCGCATGGGCCGCCTGCCCGGAGCGGATTTTGCCGTCCAGCGGATTGACACCGCTGGCCTTGATCCTGACCAGTACCTGCCCCGCCTGCGGCACGGGCCGTGCAATGGAAACCAAGCGCAATGGCGCATTGGCCGAGTCGACCATCAGAGCGCGCATATTCAGTGAGTCAGTCATTTCGTCATGCCCCATCAGAAGTGGATGTGGGACCATCTTGTCTCGCCAAATTCATTCCGATAAGACGCCATATCGCTATAGTGATCATGCCTAACTGGCATCAATGAGGATCCCGTGGACAAACTCAATGCAATGGCGATTTTCGTGCGGGTGGTCGAACGAGGCAGTTTTTCCGCCGTTGCCCGGGAGTTGCAGACCAGCCAGCCGACCATCAGCAAAATGTTGCAAGCACTGGAAACCCGATTGGGCGGAAAGCTGATTACCCGCAGCACCCGCAAGTTGTCCCTGACGGACGAAGGTCGGCGCTACTACAACGAATGCCGGCTCATCCTCGCCGCCGTGGATGCGGCGGAACATAGCTTTCAATCCGGTCGGGAAAAGGTCGCCGGAGCGTTGAAGGTCGGCTCGTCGGTCAGTTTCGGACGATTGCAGATCGCTCCCCGTTTGCCGGACTTTCTCAAACACTACCCTGACGTACAGATAGACCTGCAACTGAGCGATCAAAACCAGGATCTGGTCAGCGAAGGGCTGGACGTGACTTTCAGGATCGGAGCCTTGAACGATAGTGGCCTGATCGCTCGCCTTGTCGGTACGACCCACCGGGTAACCGTCGCCTCGCCTGACTACCTCAGGCAAAACGGCCAGCCGCAAACGCCAGAGGAACTGGGCAGGCACAACTGCCTGATGTTCAACCTGCTGAGCAGTCAAAGCCTGTGGGCGTACACAAAAGATGCGCAACGTCATGAAGTGCGGATCAAGGGCAATGCACAGAGCAACAATTCCGAGGCGATCCGCGAACTGGTGCTGGGGGGATTGGGAATCGCGCTGTCACCGGTGTGGTTATTCAGCGAAGATCTGAATGCTGGCCGGGTGGTCGCGATTCTGCAGGATTACAGCACGCTGGCGCTGCCGATACATGCCGTTTCCCCGGCGAATCGTCGCCAATCCGCCAGGGTCAAAACCTTTGTCGACTTTATGGCTCAGGCGCTGGATAACGCGCCTGAGCTACACAGGAACCGATAGCTGCGCCCGATCAAATAGCCGCAGTGCGGGTATTGAGCCACTCCAGTGCGGCACCTTCGACCAACGGACTCAGGCGCTCGCGCACTTCGGCGTGGTAGGCATTGAACCACTGCTTTTCCTCGACCGACAGCAGCGAAGTTTCCAGGCAGCGCGTATCGATCGGGCACAGGGTCAGGGTTTCGAACTTGAGGAACTCGCCGAATTCGCTTTTGCCTGCCTCACGGTTCATCGCCAGGTTTTCGATCCGCACCCCCCAACGACCAGGACGATAGGTGCCCGGTTCAATGGACGTGATCATGCCGGGTTGCATCGCGGTTTGCGGTGCAGGTGCGGCCTGATAGGCGATGACTTGCGGACCTTCGTGGACGTTCAGGAAGTAACCGACGCCATGACCGGTGCCGTGACCGTAGTCGACACTGTCCGCCCAGATGGGCGCACGGGCGATGGCATCGAGCAGCGGCGACAGAATGCCTTTGGGGAACTGCGCGCGGGACAAGGCAATCACGCCCTTGAGCACGCGGGTGCAATCGCGTTTTTGCTCATCGGTCGGTGTGCCCACCGCCACCATCCGCGTGATGTCGGTGGTGCCGCCCAGGTACTGGCCGCCGGAGTCGATCAACAGCAAACCGTCCCCCTCGATCACAGCGTGTTCTTCTTCGGTGGCGTGGTAGTGCGGCATCGCGCCATTGGCATTGAACGCCGCGATGGTGTTGAAACTCAGCGACACATAATCCGGACGGCGCTCACGGGCGGCGGTGAGTTTTTCGTCGATGGTCAGTTCAGTGATGCGCTCGCGGCCCAGCGCCGAGTCCAGCCAGGCGAAAAATTCGCACAGCGCTGCGCCGTCCTGCTCCATGGCCTTACGGATGTGTTCGGCATCGGCCTGGCTTTTTTGCGATTTGGCCAGGGTGGTCGGGTTCAGGCCTTCGATCAGCTTCACCCCGCTGTCGAGGCTGTCCAGCAACCCCGCCGTGACCCGCGCCGGGTCGACCAGCAGACTCGCACCGCTCGGTACGGCACGCAGTGCGGCAGAGACTTCGCTGTAATCGCGCAAAGTCACGCCGTCCTGTTCGAGGATGGCGCGCAATTCGGTGCTGACTTTGCTCAAGGCGACAAACAACGTGGCCTGCTGTTGATTGATCAACGCGAAGGAAACAAACACCGGGTTGAACGACACGTCGCCGCCACGCAGGTTGAACAGCCAGGCGATGTCATCCAGGGTGGCGATGAAATGCCAGTCGGCACCCCGCGCCTGAAGGGTTTCACGCAGTTTGGCGAGTTTTTCGCCACGGCTGACGGTCGCCTGTGGTGGCAGGTGCTGGTAGATCGGTTCGTTCGGCAGGCCTGGGCGGTCGTTCCAGACTCCGCTCAACAGATCGATGTCGGTGCGCAGACGGGCGCCACGTTCTTCAAGTTTGCGGCCCAGGGTCCGTGCCGAAGCCACGGCCATGACCGCGCCATCGACCGCGACAACGCCACCTTCGGGGGTTTGCTCGGCCAGCCATTCCAGCGGTCCGGGTTGACCCGGTTGCAGCTTGACCAGATCAATGCCGCTACCCTTGAGCTCCTTGGTCGCCTGCTCCCAGTAACGGCTATCGGCCCAGACGCCGGCAAAATCCGGGGTCACGATCAAGGTGCCGACCGAACCATGGAAACCCGACAGCCACTGGCGCCCTTGCCAATAGCCCGGCAGGTATTCGGACAAGTGTGGGTCGGCCGACGGCACCAGCAAGGCGTGAATGCCCTCCCGGCTCATCAATTCGCGGGTTTGCGCCAGGCGCTGAGGCACCGATCCATTGATCGAAAGCTGCGTATTCATCGTGTCTCCTGCTAACCACTTCATCATTATTGTTGGGTGCCGATCAGCGCCGGCGCTTCGTCGCCTTATTGCCAGAACGCCGGAGCACTGGCGCAGGCTGCCTTGATCAGTTGAACCGCCTGGTCGATATCTTGCTCGGTGGTGAAACGCCCGAGGCTCAAGCGGATGGTGCGACTGGCCGAGCGGGCATCATGCCCCAGGGCCAGCAGTACATGAGATGGGGTATTGCTCGCGGAATTGCAGGCCGAGGTCGCGGAAAACGCGATCGAGGCCAGCAACGCCGCCGAGTTGAACTCACCTTCGTCGAAGGTCAGGCTCAGGGTATGGGGGATGCGCCGGGTCGGGCTGCCATTGAGCCGCACGCCGGGAATGCTCGACAACTGCCCGAGCAAGCGTTCACGCAGACGCACGATGACGGCCTTCTCCTCATCAAAAGAGGCTGCCGCCAGGGCGAAAGCCGCGCCCATGGCCACGATCTGATGGGTCGCCAGGGTACCGGAGCGCAAACCGCCCTCATGCCCGCCGCCATGGATCTGCGCCTGCAAACGCTGCTGTGCACGAGGGCCGACGTACAACGCACCGATGCCTTTGGGACCATAGAGCTTGTGCGCGGAAAACGACATCAGATCCACCGGCCACTGCCCGAGATCGATCGCCACTTTGCCTGCGCCCTGTGCGGCGTCGACATGGAACAACGCCCCGCAATCGCGCACGACCTGACCGATAGCGGGAATGTCGTTGAGGGTGCCCAGTTCGTTGTTGACCAGCATCAGCGACACCAGGAAGGTGTCCTCGCGCATGGCTTGGCTGACCGCTTGCGCCGTGATCAGGCCCTCGGCGTCCGGAACCAGATAAGTCACCGAGACACCGGCATCCTGCAGTTGCCTGGCGGTATCGAGAATGGCTTTGTGTTCGATCTGGCTGGTGATGATATGGCCGCCGCCAGTACCGCGGGCCTGGGCCACGCCCTTGAGCGCGAGGTTGTTGGATTCGGTGGCGCCGGAGGTCCAGACGATCTGCCCGGGCGTCGCGCCGACCAGTTCGGCGACCTGGCGTCGCGCCTGTTCGACCGATTGCCGGGCCTGCTGGCCGAACGCATGGGAACTGGAGGCCGGGTTGCCGAAATTACCGGTAAAGCCCAGACACTCGACCATCACCTTGATGACCCGCTCATCCACCGGCGTGGTGGCAGCGTAATCGAAATACAACGGACGTTTATTCATAAAAGTCTCGCAGAGCGTGTTCCGGGATCAGGAAGCTCGTGACTGCAAACGGCAAAGCGCAGCCTTGTGAGCTGCGCGCTGTTTTCAGAACGTACCAATACCTGATCGGATGCCGTTAAAGAAGAATTACTTCATTTAAAAGTGCGTAGGAACGCTCCTGAAAAGTCAGCTTAACAGGCATCGGGCAACCGGTTGAAGCAATGCGTCAGCTAAAGCTTTCGAGCAACAACGGATACAGCGAACCCACCAGCAGCGCGGCCATGCCCCAATTGAACAGACGCAACCAGCGGCGTTCCTTCAGAACATTGCGCAACAGCGTGCCGCAAGCGGCCCAGACACCGACGCTCGGCAGGTTGATGATGGCAAAAACGGCCGCGATCACGATCACGTTAGTGAAGTAACCCTGCATCGGCGTGTAGGTGCTGATGGCACCAATGGCCATGATCCAGGCTTTGGGATTGACCCACTGGAATGCGGCGGCGCCCAGATAGCTGATCGGTTTCGCCTCGCCCTGTTGACTCTCCGACATGGGCCCGGAATGGGCGATTTTCCACGCCAGATACAGCAAATACGCCGCCCCTGCATAACGCAGCACGGTGTAGAGCAAAGGGTAAGTCTGGAACACCGCGCCAAGGCCAAAACCGACCGCCACCACCAGTACAAAGAAGCCACAAGTGATGCCGAGCATGTGCGGAATCGTGCGATTGAAGCCGAAGTTCACCCCCGATGCCAGCAACATGGTGTTGTTCGGGCCGGGTGTGATCGAGGTGACGAGGGCAAACAGGGCGAAGCCCAGTAGCAGGTCGAGTGAGAGCGTCATGGGTGGCAGTCCGTCAGGGTCAGTCAGGTGTTGACCCTATCGCACCCCCTCGACGAAACCCACGGACAGTTACGCAAAACTTGGAGCGGTACAGTTTTGCCTCAGCTTGGACGACCGTGAAGCTGTACAGATCGCCCGGCGTTCATTTCACCCTGATTGTCGAAGCCGTACGACTTTTGCGGCTGGCCGAGCAGTTCGGCTTTTTTCGCGTGGTACTCGTCGAAGGACAGTCCACGGCGGTTCAGCGCTTCCAGCGCCAGTTCCTTGCTTTCTTCAGCGGTATAAGGGCGAAGCTCGGGGGAGACATGGCTGGCACATCCGGCGAGTACAGAGACGGCGAGCATCAGCATCGTAGCGATCATCGGTTTCATATCTGGCGTCCTGGCGACTGGGTTCGAGGCAATGAACACAGGCTACCCGCGCCTCCCGGGCAGCAGAAATCAACGCTTTCAATAGTGGCTATCAGGAAATGGCGATCATGGTCGATGCGCGGGGAAAACCCGGGCCGGGGGTGCATTGGCTGGAGCCGACTCGATGGCACTTGTGCGGTGTGGCTACTCGTCGGGCACTCGGTGAGTATGAAAGAGGCTGGCCTATATTTATTCCGTCGTACAACGGCACAGGCACTTTCCATACACACTACAAGATCAGGGAGATCCATCATGAGCGTCAAACCCATTCCTGAGGGATATCACAGCATCACCCCTTACCTGGGCATCAACAAAGCCGCCGAAGCCATCGCCTTCTACAAAAAAGCCTTCGGCGCCATTGAAGTCATGCGCCTGAACATGCCCGATGGCGGTGTCGGTCACGCCGAACTGCGCATCGGCGATTGCCCGATCATGTTGGGCACACCATGCGATCAAGGACCGTTGAGCAATCCGGACAAGTCGCCGTCCGTGGGTCTGCATTTGTACGTGACGGATGTCGACAAGTCCTACAAACAGGCGATCGATGCCGGCGCAACCGTTGTATCGCAGGTCAAGGATCAGTTTTACGGCGACCGTTCGGGCACATTGAAGGATCCCTACGGGCACCTGTGGTTCCTGGCCACTCGCAAGGAAGACCTGACCCAGGCGCAGATCGAACAACGGGCCAAGGAGATGTTTGCCCAGGGTTGAAATCCCTGGCGATGGAGCGAGCCTCTTCGCGAGCAGGCTCGCTCCAGGTTTTTCAGTGTTTTTCAGATCGGTTGCAGCGGCATCGTCAGCTCAACCCGCAAGCCGTCCGGCCGGCTGTCGAAATGCAACGTGCAACCGCAACGCTGGACGATGGCCTGGACAATCGCCAACCCCAGACCGCAGCCGGTGCTCTGACCGTTGCGCCAGAAACGCTGGGTCAGGTGTTGCAGATCTTCTTCGGCAATGCCCGGCCCATGGTCGCGCACCACGAACTGCACACGATTGCCGGTGGTTTCCAGGCTCAACTCCACCGTTTTGTCGGCGGGGGTATGGCGCAGTGCGTTGTCGAGCAAGTTGCGCAGCGCGGCAATCGACAGCACGGCGGGCATTTGTACCGGCGCGGCGCAAACCTTGCCCGGCGCCTGAAACCTGATGCGCTGGCGATCGCCGCTCGCCACGTCGTGGATCGCCAGTTTCGCCACTTGCTCGGCATTGCACTGCACACCGTCGTCAAACGACAGACTGCCCTCGACGCGCGCCAGCAACAGCAATTGTTCGAGGGTCCGGTGCATGCGGTCGGCGCCCTCTTCGGCCCGGGCCAGGGACTGGTCCCGGGCGCTGCCGTCAGTCATCCGCGCCACTTGCAGGTGGGTCTTGATCGCGGTCAGCGGGCTACGCAGTTCGTGGGCCGCGTCTCCGGTCAGGCGACGTTCGCGCTCGATGGTCTTGCCGATGCGCTGGAGCAACTGGTTCTGGGTTTCCAGAAGGGGTTGCAACTCGCTGGGCAACGGCTGGATCTGCAAGGGTTCGAGGGAGTCGGCGCTGCGGCGCATCAAGGCGTCGCGCATGCGATTGAGCGGCGCCAGCCCCTGGCCGATGCCCAGCCAGAGCAGGCACAGACACCCGAGCAGCGCCACGCCCACCGGCACCGAAGCGGCCAGCAGGATCGACATGTTCAACGCCTCGCGCTCGATCTGCCGGTCGGCGGTGGTGATGCGCAGATCGCCCCGGGCCAAGGTGAAACTGCGCCACGGCGCGCCGTCGATCATCTGATCATGAAAACCGAGTTTCTCGGCCTCCAGGGCCTGCTGCGGTTCGGTGTGACTGCGGGCAAGGATTTCACCGCGCAACGAGCTGACCTGGCACGCCATGCCACCCGGAATGTTCAACTGTTCGGCACTGAAGTGGGTGCCCTCGCCCTTGCTCGGCACAGGCGGCAGCTGCTCCATCAGGCCGGCGACCATGCGTGCCGACGCCACCAGGCGCTGATCGAGGGAAAACATCATTTGATTGCGCAAATCGCTGAGCATCCAGGCCGCGGCCAGGGCCCAGATCAACGCAAACGCGACGCCGAGCGTCAGGCTCAGGCGCAAACGCAGACTCATCACTTCGGTTCTTCTCCGCCATCAGCCGGCCCCAGGCGATAACCCAGGCCACGCACGGTCTCGACAATGCCATTGCCGAGTTTGCGCCGCAGGTGATGGATATGGACGTTGAGGGCGTTGCTTTCCAGCTCGTCGTTGAAGCCATAGACACTGTCCTTGAGTTGCTCGGTGGACAGCACTCGCCCACGGTTGTGCAACAAGGCTTGCAACAGCGACTGTTCGCGGCGCGAAAGGTCCACCGGCTGCCCCGCGAGCGTGGTTTCGCGGCTGCTCGGGTCGTAAGTCAGGGCTCCGTGTTCGATCAGGTTGACGCTACGCCCCGCCACCCGCCGCAACAACGTGTGCAAGCGTGCAGCGAGTTCACGCAAGTCGAACGGCTTGAGCAGATAGTCGTCCGCACCGGCCTGCAGGCCATCGACGCGGTCGGTGACCGAGTCCCGGGCGGTGAGGATCAAGACCGGCAACTCCAGGCCTTGATGACGCAATTGCTGCAACAGCTTGAGGCCATCTTCGTCCGGCAATCCGAGATCGAGCACCATCACGTCGAACTCCGCTACTTTGAGCATCGCCCGGGCGGCGGACGCCGTGGCGACGTGCTCCACGGTAAGACCCTGGGCGGTCAGGCCGGCGACAATGCCGCTGGCGATCAGCTCATCGTCTTCGCAAACCAGTACGTGCATGGGGAGCCTCGTAGAAATAAAGCCGATTAAGCCGTTGACCGATTAAGCCGACATTATGCCGCAAGCGCCGGCGCAACAAGGCCTGGGCGGTTAATCATCGGTTAATCGCCACCCGCCACTGTGCACCTCATTAGCACAGGGCAAAGGCTTATCCATGCATCGTCTGTTTTTACTTTTTACCCTCTTGATCGCGGGCCTGGCCCAGGCGGGAAGCAATCCGTTCGACACCAAACCTGAATTTCTCCCGGTTGATAAAGCCTTCACGTTTACCTCCGAACGTCTGGAATCCGGTGAAACCCAGCTCTATTGGCAGATCAGCGACGGCTATTACCTGTACCAGAAACGCTTGAAGTACGACGGATTGCCTGTCGCGCAGCATCCCGCGTTGCCGGAAGGTGAAACCCACAGCGACGAGTTTTTCGGTGAACAGCAAGTCTACCGTCAGGGTCTGGAGCTGAAGATTCCGGCGGGTGCCAGCGGCACGGTCAAGGTCAGTTACCAGGGCTGTGCCGATGCCGGTTTGTGTTATCCGCCGCAAACCAGAGTCGTGGACCTGGGCAATGCCAATGCGTTGAATACGGCCACTGAAGCACCGGACCAGGCGCTGGCCAGCAGCCTGCAACAACGGGCGCTGGGCTGGAGCCTTTTGCTGTTCTTCGGCCTGGGCCTGTTGCTGGCCTTCACGCCTTGTTCATTACCGATGCTGCCGATTCTGGCCGGGTTGATCGTCGGCAGCGGCGCCACGCCCAGACGCGGTTTCGCCCTGGCCAGCAGTTACGTGGTCAGCATGGCGCTGGTGTATGCGGCGTTGGGAGTTCTGGCCGCCTCCCTCGGGGCCAATCTGCAAGCCTGGCTGCAGAACCCCTGGCTGCTGGGGAGTTTCGCGGCGATTTTCGTGGTGCTGGCACTGCCGATGTTCGGTTTCTTCGAACTGCAACTGCCGGTGGCCGTGCGTGATCGCCTGGAAAACGTCTCGCGCAATCAACGCGGGGGCAGTCTGATCGGCGCCGGGGTGCTCGGGGCGCTGTCCGGCCTGCTGGTCGGCCCGTGCATGACTGCACCGCTGGCCGGTGCCTTGCTCTACATCGCGCAAAGCGGTAACGCGTTGCATGGCGGATTGATTCTGTTCGCCATGGGCATCGGTATCGGCGTGCCACTGCTGTTGCTGGTGACCGTCGGCAATCGCTTCATGCCCAAACCCGGCGCCTGGATGAACCTGGTCAAAGGCATTTTCGGCTTTCTGTTCCTCGCCACCGCGTTGCTGATGCTGCGCCCGGTGCTGGACGAATCCCTGTGGGTCGGATTGTGCGGTGCGCTGCTGTTGATCACGGCCTTCAGTGCCTGGAAACAATCGGAAGGTTTCGGCCGTGTCGCGTACCTGTTTGGCGCCAGCTCGTTGCTGCTCGGTTTGTGGGGCAGCCTGCTGGTGATCGGGTCGGCTGGCGGCAGTGACGATCCGTTCAATCCGTTGCAAGTCTTCCGCGCCTCGAACCAGGCAGTGGCCGCCGTGCCGGTTGGCCACGATGCCTTCACCACCGTCAAGGATCCGCGATCACTGCAACGGGAACTCGACGCGGCGCAGGCGCAGGGCCAATGGGTGCTGCTGGACTACTACGCCGACTGGTGTGTGTCGTGCAAGGTCATGGAAAAACAGGTGTTCGGCAAAGCCAATGTCATGCAAGCCCTCAGCGACGTGCGCTTGCTCCGGCTGGACGTCACCACCGACAATGCCGCCAGCCGCGAACTGCTCGGCCGTTACAAAGTGCCAGGGCCGCCGAGCCTGCTGTGGATTGGTGCTGACGGTCAAGAGCGTCGCAGCCAGCGCATCACTGGCGAGGTCGATGCCGATACTTTCCTGCAACGCTGGACCAACACCCGAGACGCCCGTTAATGCTGACCTTCACCCTCGGCACCTTTGCCATTGCGCTTAATCATCTGCTGCTGATCAGTGCGCTGGCGCTGGCCACGCTTGTCGGCTGGCGGGTGGCCAAACGTGGCGGTGACAACCCCGAGTCGGTACTGTTCAGCCTGTTTCTACTGGGCATGCTGGCGGCCCGAATCAGTTTCGTGGCGGTCTATTGGGCCCACTATCATAACGACCCGTGGCAGATCATCGACCTGCGCGATGGCGGTTTCCTCGCCTGGCCTGGGGTGATTGTGGTTTTGCTTGCCACGCTGTATCGCGGCTGGCGTCGCCCGGGTTTGCGCCGTCCATTGGGCTTTGGCGTGGCCAGCGGCCTGGCGTTCTGGTTGTTGGCGACGTTCTCCCTGTCGATTTATGAACAAGGCACACGCCTGCCGGAAATCACCCTGCGCAACGCTGCCGGCGAAACCGTGCAACTGGCCGACTACAAGGGCGGCCCGTTGGTGATCAATCTCTGGGCCACCTGGTGCCCGCCGTGCCGCCGGGAAATGCCGGTACTGGAAAACGCCCAGCAACAACGGCCAGACCTGACCTTCCTGTTCGTCAATCAGGCCGAAAGCATGCAAAGCGTCGCAACCTTTCTGGAAACCCAGGGCCTGAGCCTGTCCAACGTGCTGTTCGACGGCGGCGGACGCCTGAGCCAGGCCGTCGGTTCCATGGCGCTGCCGACTACGCTGTTCTACAACCCCGAGGGTCGCCTGCTAGGCAGCCATCTGGGCGAGCTGTCGGAAGCCAGCCTGGCCCGTGCCCTGGAAAACTTCGACACCGTACCCGCCACCTCTTCAAGGAAATTGCCATGTCCCGCCTCCGCCACCTGCTGACCCTGAGCCTCGGTGCGGCCCTGATTCACCTGCCGACGGTGCAGGCCGAAGAGTTGCCCGATGCCATCAAGAAAATCGAGGCCAAGGGCGCGAAAATCGTCGGCCAGTTCGACGCCCCCGACGGCTTGCGCGGTTATGCCGCGCAGTACCAGAGCCGCGGCATGGCGCTGTACCTGACCCCGGATGGCAAACACGTGTTGCTGGGCAACCTGTATGACGCCGAGGGCAATGACCTGAGCAGCGCACCTTTGCAGAAACTGGTGTATGCCCCGATGGCCAGGGAAGTCTGGGCCAAGTTCGAAACCAGCAACTGGATCGGCGATGGCAAAAAGGATGCGCCGCGAGTGGTGTATCTGTTCAGCGACCCGAACTGCCCGTACTGCAACATGTTCTGGGAACAGGCCCGGCCGTGGGTCAAGGCCGGCAAGGTGCAGTTGCGCCACATCATGGTGGGCATCATCCGCGAAGACAGTCCGGGGAAATCCGCCGCCCTGCTCGCCGCCAAAGACCCGGAAAAAGCCCTGCAGGACCACGAAGCCGCTGGCAAGGACAGTTCGCTCAAGGCCTTGACGGAAGTGCCGCCGGTGATTCAGGCAAAATTTGCGGCCAACATGCAATTGATGGAAGAGCTGGAGTTGCAGGCGACGCCGGCGATTTTCTACATGGATGACAAAGGTAATCTGCAACAGCAGCAAGGCGCGCCGTCGCCGGACAAACTGGTGAAGATTCTCGGGCCGAAGTGACTTCAGCGCCCCCATCGCGAGCAGTCAGGCCATTCAGATTGGACATGGGGCGGGCTCACGATAGTCGTCGACCGTTGTGAGCCATGCCAGGAAATTCAGGAGAAGACCGTCAATTGGCGACTTGTGGCGCCGGTTCGTTGTGCGGGATCGGCACCAACGCAATCTTGTACGGCTCGAAAATCTTCAGCATCTGGCCGTTGTCCCGCAAGCCCTGCAGCAACTTGCCGAACGCCTCGCCGCTGATTGGCGCGGTCGGGCGGAGAATGGCGTAGTGGTGATAGATCTGGTCAACGCGCTGGGACACCAGCAACTCGTCAGCGACTTTTTTATTGCGCAACAAGTAGTCGAACAGATAAGAGCGCGTGACCAGGGCAATGTCGGCCCGGTCGCGTAATACCATCAGCAGATTGCTGTCGTGGGAATAGGTCAGCGTGGCGTTGTAGTTTTTCGCGAGGTACTGGGGATCGGCGTTGAAGTTGGCGAACTCGTAATGATAGCCGCTGAACAGAGCCAGGCGTTTGCCGTTCAGGTCGGAAAAATAGCTTTGCTGTCGATCGGGATGGCGTTGCGCGACAAAAATCTCGGCGTCTTCCAGCCCCATGTCGACGGCAGTATGGGGAATGTCTTCCCAACCCCAGGCGGGATTTTCGAAGATCGCCATGTCGACCCGGCCCTGCTTGAAGTCACCGAAGCGCCGGGCAATGGACGTGGGCACCAGGACAAACTGGTAGTCACTTTGCGACGCGTTCAGCGCCTCGACCAGTTGCGGCAGCAACCCGGTATCGGCCCCGGATTCCGGGCGCACGGTATAGGGCGGAAAGTGCGCGGCACCAATGCGCACCAGCTGCGCAGCCTGGGACGGCAGCACCGTTGACGCTGCAAGCATCGCCAGCAAAAGCCGCGAGACTGACCGAATTGGCGAATCCATCAAAACAACCCCACTCCCCAATAAAACAGCATCAATGCATTCAAGCTAGGCGGTTTCGCCCAGTTAGCCAGTTTTATGCTGGCCAATACAACTTTATTGCCGGTCTTCCAGCACCAGAATCAACGCTTCATCAGCCAACTGATCGAGGCTCATGTTGCCATCGGCGCGAAACCAGGTGGTGGTCCAGGACAATGCGCCAGTCAGGAACCGCCGAGTGATGAACACATCGCCGCGAATAAACCCGGCGGTCTTGGCTTCGCCCAGTACCTGCAGCCAGATGTCTTCGTAGATATCCCGCAGCGCCAGGACTTTGGCCTGGCCCTCTTCGGACAGCGAGCGCCATTCATAGACCAGCACGGCCATGGCCTCGCCGCTGCCGCCCATGATCGACTGCAATTCACAGCGAATCAGCGCCAGCACCCGCTCGCGCACACTGCTGGCCTCGGCGACGGCCGCGCGCATCAACGCGGTGTTGTAGCGTATGGTTTCCTCCATCACGGCGCGCAGGATTTCGTCCTTGCTTTTGAAGTGATGGAAAATGCTCCCGGACTGAATGCCCACAGCACCGGCCAGATCGCGCACGGTCGTGCGCTCATAGCCTTTATTGCGGAACAGGTGGGCCGCGACTTGCAGCAGCTTGCCACGGGCGCTGTCCGGGTCGGTCAATTGGCCATCGTCCACCAATTCGCGCATGACCCTCAGGGCTTTTTGCTCATCCACCCGTTCTCTCCTACAGTCGATCAATCAATAACGTCGATCCCCCCGAAAACACCGGAGTTGCGCGGGCAATTTAAGCCCATGGATGCAACCAAGCAAGCGCTTGGGCATAAGATAATCAAGTCATTTACAAACCAAGCGCTTGCTTGGTAATGTCGATGCACTTCGATTGGAGGTGGCTATGGAATGGACTGCGCCTAAAACAATTCGCATCGGTTGCGCCAGCGCCTTCTGGGGCGACACCTCGACCGCTGCCGCGCAACTCGTGGAACACGGGCATCTGGACTATCTGGTCTTCGACTACCTGGCCGAGATCACGCTGTCGATCATGGCCGGCGCACGGATGAAAGATCCCCAGGCCGGCTATGCGGGTGACTTCATCGAAGTGCTCACGCCCTTGCTGGGGCAACTCGCGGCGCACAACATCCGGGTCATCAGCAATGCCGGCGGGGTCAATCCCCAAGCCTGCGCCGCCGCCCTGCAAGCAGCCTGTGACAGGGCCGGGGTAGCCTTGAAGATTGCCGTGCTGCTGGGTGACGATCTGCAACCGCAATTCAAACAGCTGGGCAACCTGGGCATTCATGAAATGTTCAGCGGCGCGCCTTTGCCACCGATGTGCGTCTCGACCAATGCCTACCTCGGTGCACCCGGCATCGTCGAAGCCCTGCGCCTGGGGGCGGACATCGTGATCACCGGGCGCGTGGTCGACAGTGCGGTGGTCAGCGCCGCGCTGGTACATGAGTTCGGCTGGTCGTGGCATGACTACGACAAGCTCGCCCAGGCGGCATTGGCCGGGCACATCATCGAGTGCGGCGCCCAGTGCACGGGCGGCAACTTCACCGACTGGCGCGACGTGCCCGACTACGAACACATAGGTTTTCCCATCGTCGAAGTCAGCGCCGACAGCCAGTTCATCGTCAGTAAACCCGAAGGTACGGGCGGGCTGGTCACGCCGCTGACGGTGGGTGAACAGATGCTGTACGAAATCGGTGACCCGCGCGCCTATCTGCTGCCCGACGTGGTGTGCGACTTCACTCAGGTCAAACTGCTGCAACAGGGCAAGAATGCGGTGCAGGTGCACGGCGCCAAAGGCCTGCCACCGACCGCTCAATACAAGGTCAGCGCCACGTATCCCGATGGTTTCCGCTGCACCGCCAGTTGCCTGATCGCTGGCATCGATGCCGTCGACAAGGCGCGGCGGGTCAGCGATGCGATCATCAACAAGACCTCGGAAATGTTCCGCCAGCGTGGCTGGGCACCCTACAGCGACGTGAGTATCGAGTTACTGGGCAGCGAGGCCACCTACGGCCCCCACGGCCAGCGTCAGGACAGCCGCGAAGTGGTGATCAAGCTCGCGGTACGCCATCCGGACAAGCAGGCCTTGATCGTGTTCTCCCGGGAAATCGCCCAGGCCGCCACCGGCATGGCGCCGGGGCTGACCGGCATTGTCGGTGGCCGGCCGACGGTGTATCCGCTGATCCGGCTGTTCTCGTTCCTGATCGACAAAACCGCCTGCACGCTGGACATTGATTTCTTGGGCCAGCGCCACCGGTGTGCCCTGCCCACCCTCGATGTGCTCGACCCGCTGCACCTGCCAGCCCCGCTTGCACCACCGAAACCGACGGGCCTGGCCGACGCCAGCGTGGCCCTGGTCAAACTGGCGGTCGCTCGCTCCGGCGACAAGGGCAACCACAGCAACATCGGCGTCATGGCCCGCGAGCCCGGGTTCCTGCCATGGATCGCCGAAGCCTTGACCCCGGAAGTGATCGTCGACTGGATGGGCCACGTCCTCGATCCCATCCACGGGCGGGTCGAACGCTGGTACTTGCCCGCCAGCCACAGCCTGAATTTCCTGTTGGAAAACGCCCTCGGCGGCGGCGGAATCGCCAGCCTGCGCATCGATCCGCAAGGCAAGGCCTTCGCCCAGCAACTGCTGGAAATCCAGATTCCGGTGCCGCAGCGCATCGCCGACCAGTTCAACTAGAGGATTGCCGCCATGGCCTACGATTCGATTTTCAAAGCCGATTTGTTTGCCGGCCAAAACATCATCGTCACCGGTGGTGGCAGTGGCATCGGCCGCTGCACCGCCCACGAACTGGCGGCCCTCGGCGCCCATGTGCTGCTGGTCGGGCGCAAGGCCGACAAGCTCAAAACCGTTGCGGCAGAGATCGCCGAAGATGGCGGCAAGGCCGATTGGGCGGTGTGCGACATCCGCGAGGAAGAACCGGTGGAGCACCTGGTCAGCGAATTGATTCGCAAACATGGCCCCATTCATGGCCTGGTCAATAATGCGGGCGGGCAGTACCCGTCGCCCCTGGCCTCGATCAATCAGAAGGGGTTCGAAACCGTGATGCGTACCAATCTGGTGGGCGGTTTCCTGATGGCCCGGGAAGTGTTCAACCAGTCCATGAGCAAGCACGGCGGCGCCATCGTCAACATGCTCGCCGACATGTGGGGCGGCATGCCCGGCATGGGTCACTCCGGCGCGGCACGTTCGGGCATGGACAACCTGACCAAGACCGCCGCGTACGAATGGGGTCATGCCGGGGTGCGGGTCAACGCCGTAGCACCGGGCTGGATTGCCTCCAGCGGCATGGATACCTACGAAGGCGCCTTCAAGGCGGCGATTCCGACGCTGCGCGAACACGTGCCGCTCAAGCGCATCGGCACCGAATCGGAAGTCAGCGCGGCGATTGTATTCCTGCTCAGCCCGGCAGCGGCGTTCGTCAGCGGCGCCACCTTGCGCATCGACGGCGCCGCCAGCCTCGGCGGGCGCGCCTGGCCAATCCACAAGGCGACCAACAGCACCTCGTATAACGGCTTCCACCGAGCCTACGTACCAGACGTGTTGAAGGACAAGGAATAACCCATGCCGGTGATTCAGTCGTTACTCGATCCCCACAGCGAGCCGTTCGCCCAGAACCGTGCGGTGATGTTGAGCGCAATAGAACAAGTCCGCGGGCTTGAGCAGAACCTGCTGAACAAGGCTGCCGAAGCCAAACCCAGGTTCGAAAAACGCGGTCAGTTATTGCCCCGTGAACGCCTCAATCTACTGCTGGACCCCGGCGCGCCGTTTCTTGAACTGGCGAGTCTGGCCGGCTACAAGCTGCACGACGACAAGGACGGCAGCTGCGCCGGTGGCGGATTGATCGCCGGCATCGGCTACGTGTCTGGCGTGCGTGTGCTGGTAGTCGCCAACAACAGCGCAATCAAGGGCGGGACCATTTCCCCCAGCGGTTTGAAAAAATCCCTGCGCCTGCAACAGATCGCCATGGAAAACAAACTGCCGGTCATCACCCTCGCCGAAAGCGGCGGCGCCAACCTCAATTATGCGGCAGAGATTTTCGTCGAAGGTGCGCGCAGCTTTGCCAATCAGGCACGGATGTCGGCCATGGGGTTGCCTCAGATCACCGTGGTGCACGGCTCGGCCACGGCGGGCGGTGCCTATCAGCCGGGGCTGTCGGATTACGTGGTGGTGGTGCGCGGCAAGGCCAAGCTGTTTCTCGCAGGTCCCCCACTGCTCAAGGCCGCCACCGGCGAAATCGCCACCGATGAAGAACTGGGCGGCGCCCAGATGCACGCGCAAACCGCCGGCACCGCCGAATACCTGGCTGAAAACGACGCCGATGGTGTGCGTCAGGTGCGTGAGATCGTCGCCTTGCTGCCGTGGAACGAGCAGTTGCCCCGACTGCCCGAACGTCGCTGGGAAGAACCGCTCTACTCTATCGACGAACTGCTGGGCCTGATCCCGGATGACCCGAAAAAACCCTACGACGTGCGCGAAATAATCGCCCGGATTGCCGACGCTTCGAACTTTCTTGAATTCAAAGGCGAGTTCGATCAGCAGACGGTATGCGGTCACCTGAAAATTCAGGGCCGCGCCTGTGGCTTCATCGGCAATAACGGCCCGATCACGCCAAAAGGCGCGAGCAAGGCTGCGCAATTCATCCAGCTGTGCGACCAGAGCCGCACGCCGCTGCTGTTTTTCCACAATACCACCGGGTTCATGGTCGGCACCGAATCGGAACAACAGGGCGTGATCAAACACGGCGCGAAGATGATCCAGGCGGTGGCCAACGCCCGAGTGCCGAAGCTGACCATCGTCGTCGGGGGCTCCTATGGCGCCGGCAACTATGCGATGTGCGGACGCGGCCTCGACCCGCGCTTCATCTTCGCCTGGCCCAATAGCCGCACCGCCGTGATGGGCGGCGCGCAAGCGGGCAAAGTGCTGCGCATCGTCACCGAGGCCAAACAGGCCAAGGACGGCCTGGTGCCCGATCCGAAAATGCTCGACATGCTCGAACAGGTCACTGCGCAGAAACTCGACAGCCAGTCCACGGCGCTCTACGGCAGCGCCAACCTGTGGGACGACGGATTGATCGACCCGCGCGATACCCGGACTTTGCTGGGTTACTTGCTGGACATCTGTCAGGAGGCCGAGGTGCGGCCATTGCAAGCCAACAGTTTTGGCGTAGCCCGGCTCTAGGCCGGCTCAAGGAGAACAATAAAAATGATCTTCACCCAGGAACACGAAGCACTGCGCCGCACCGTGCGCCAATTCGTCGAGCACGAGATCAACCCGCACGTCGAGGAATGGGAAAAGGCCGGGCGCTTCCCCATTCACGACATCTTCCGCAAGGCCGGCGACCTTGGCTTGCTGGGCATTTCCAAACCGGAAAAATTCGGCGGCATGGGGCTCGACTACAGCTATTCGATCGTCGCCGCCGAAGAGTTCGGCACCATTCATTGCGGCGGCATACCGATGTCCATCGGCGTGCAGACCGACATGTGCACACCCGCCCTGGCACGGTTCGGCTCCGATGAATTGCGCGACGAGTTCCTGCGCCCGGCAATCAGCGGCGAGCAGGTCGGTTGCATCGGTGTCTCCGAAGTCGGCGCCGGCTCCGACGTCGCCGGGCTGAAAACCACCGCGCGCAAGGACGGTGACGATTACGTGATCAACGGCAGCAAGATGTGGATCACCAACTCGCCAAGCGCCGACTTCATCTGCCTGCTGGCCAATACCTCCGACGACAAACCGCACATCAACAAATCGCTGATCATGGTGCCGATGAACACGCCGGGCATCAGCTTGAGTTCACACCTGGACAAGCTCGGCATGCGCAGCTCGGAAACCGCCCAGGTATTTTTCGACAATGTGCGTGTACCGCAGCGCAACCGCATCGGCCACGAAGGCGCGGGGTTCATGATGCAGATGCTGCAGTTCCAGGAGGAACGCCTGTTCGGCGCGGCCAACATGATCAAGGGCCTGGAGTATTGCGTCGACAGCACCATCGAATATTGCAAGGAGCGCAAGACCTTCGGTAACGCGCTGATCGATAATCAGGTGATCCACTTCCGCCTGGCTGAGCTGCAAACCGAAATCGAATGCCTGCGGGCGCTGGTCTATCAGGCCACCGAGCAATACGTCAAAGGCCAGGACGTCACGCGCCTGGCTTCCATGGCCAAGCTCAAGGCCGGGCGGCTGGGCCGCGAAGTCAGTGACAGTTGCCTGCAATATTGGGGCGGCATGGGCTTCATGTGGGACAACCCGGTGGCCCGGGCCTACCGTGACGTGAGGCTGGTATCGATTGGCGGCGGTGCCGACGAAATCATGCTGGGGATCATCTGCAAACTGATGGGCATCCTGCCGGGGAAAAAGAAATGAGCAACCTGCCGGTCTGCCAGACCTTGCTGCTGGAACTGCACAACGGCGTATTGCACATCACCCTCAATCGCCCGGAATGCCGCAATGCGATGAGCTTGCAGATGGTCACCGAGTTGCGCTCGGTGCTGACAGCCGTGCGCGATGACCGAGGCGTCCGTGCCTTGGTGATCGGCGGTGCCGGAGGCCACTTTTGCGCTGGCGGCGATCTCAAGGATATGGCCAGTGCCCGTACTCAGGGTTCGAGCGCACATCGCGACTTGAACCGGGTGTTCGGTGCACTGCTGCAAGAGGTGCAACACGCGCCACAAGTGGTGATCACAGTGCTGCAGGGCGCGGTGCTTGGCGGTGGTCTCGGCCTGGCCTGTGTCAGCGATGTCGCCCTGGCCGATCACCAGGCGCAATTCGGCCTGCCGGAAACCAGCCTCGGCTTGCTGCCGGCGCAGATCGCGCCGTTCGTGGTGCAGCGCATCGGTTTGACCCAGGCCCGAAGACTGGCCCTGACTGCGGCGCGTTTCGATGGTACCCAGGCACGGCGCATGGGGCTGGTGCATTTTGTCGAGCATGATCCGCAGGCCCTGGCCGAACGTCTCGATGAGGTGTTGGCCCATGTGTTGTGTTGTGCGCCCGAGGCGAATGCGATGACCAAGAAACTCTTGCTGGCGAGTGCCGGACAACCGACCGATGCCCTGCTCGATCAAGCGGCGCAATGGTTCAGCGAAGCGGTGACCGGAGCCGAAGGCGTCGAGGGAACGATGGCCTTTGTGCAAAAACGCAAACCGGGGTGGGCCTCATAAAAGCTTCGCTGGCAAGCCAGCTCCTACAGTGGATTTATGCCACACACAAAACCTGTAGGAGCTGGCTTGCCAGCGAAGAGGCCCGAACAGACACCGCACAACCTGAGAGACGCCCCCATGCCCGGACTCAAGAAAATCCTCATCGCCAACCGCGGTGAAATCGCCTGCCGCATCCAGCGCACGGCCCAGGCGCTGGGTTATCGCACGGTCGCCGTGTTCAGCGACGCCGACGCCGATGCACTGCACGTGCAGATGGCCGACGAGGCGGTCAACATCGGTCCGGCCCCGGTGCATCAGTCTTACCTGAACATCCCGGCCATCCTCGACGCGGCCCGGCGCACGGGCGCGGATGCGATCCATCCGGGCTACGGCTTTCTCTCGGAAAACGCCGGGTTTGCCCTCGCCTGCCAGGACGCCGGCATCACCTTCATCGGCCCCAGCCCCGAGGCCATCGAACTGATGGGCAGCAAGCGCCTGTCGAAGATCGCCATGCTCGAAGCCGGCGTGCCTTGCATCAAAGGCTATCAAGGCGCCGAACAGGACGACGCCACCCTGAGCCGTGAAGCCGGGCGCATCGGCTATCCGTTGATGATCAAGGCCAGTGCCGGCGGCGGTGGACGCGGTCTGCGCCTGGTGCAGGCCGCCGGCGATTTGCCGGAACAGATCCGTACCGCACGCTCCGAAGCCCTGAACGGTTTTGGCAGCGGTGAGCTTATCCTCGAACAGGCATTGGTCGAACCCCGTCATGTCGAGGTTCAGTTGTTCGGCGACCGGCATGGCAACCTGATTTACCTCGGCGAGCGCGATTGTTCGATACAGCGCCGGCATCAGAAGGTCATCGAGGAAGCACCCTGCCCGGTGATGACGCCTGAACTGCGGCAGGCCATGGGCGAAGCAGCGCTCAAGGCCGGGCGCGCAGTGAAGTACGTCGGCGCGGGCACCGTGGAGTTTTTGCTGGATGCACATGGGCAGTTTTACTTCCTGGAGATGAACACCCGGCTGCAGGTGGAACACCCGGTGACCGAACTGATCACCGGGCTGGACCTGGTGGCCTGGCAGTTGAATATCGCCGAAGGGCAACCGCTGCCCTTGCGCCAGGAGCAGGTGCAACTGCGCGGGCACGCCATGGAAGTACGCCTGTATGCTGAAGATCCGGCTCAGGGTTTTCTGCCGCAAACCGGGCGCGTCGTGGCCTGGGAACCGGGATTGCTGGATGGCGTGCGGATCGACCACGGCCTGATCGAAGGCCAGCTCATCAGCCCCTTCTACGACCCGATGCTCGGCAAGCTCATCGCCCACGGCGCCACCCGCGAGCAAGCCCGACGCAAATTGCTGCGGGCGGTACAAGACAGCGTGCTGCTGGGCGTGCAAAGCAATCAGCGCTTGCTCGCCAGCCTGCTGGAACACCCGCAGTTCGCGGGCGGTGATTTCAGCACCGGGTTCATCGCCCGGCACTTCGCCGACCACCCCTGCCTGCATCTCGAAACCCCAGGCGCGCACCACCTGGCCATCGCCACCGCCCTGTTCTATCAGGCTGCAGCACAGGCTCACCCGGCCCCGCTTGGCGGATGGCGCAACAACGCCAGCGTGCCACTGCACTATCGCATCGGCCTTGAGGATCAGGACTGGCCGGTAGCGTTGCAGGCGAGCCCGGGCGAACCGTTGCGCATTCAGGTCGCCGAGCACAGCCTCGAACTGAAGATCATCCACAACGATGGACGCTGGGCCACCCTTGAGATTGACGGGATCCGCCAGCGCCACGCTTATCGCCTGCAGGCCGGGCAGCTCTGGCTGTTCACCCGCCCAGGCAGCCTGCAATTTGAGGATCGCACCCGGGCGCAGGTGACCAGCCAGGCCGGTGCCAGCTCCGGCACCCTCAAGGCACCGATGGACGGGGCGATTGTCGACGTTCTGGTCAATGAAGGCAGCCCCGTAAGCAAGGGCCAGTTGCTGGTAGTACTGGAGGCGATGAAAATGGAGCACCCGTTGAAATCGGGCATCGACGGTGTGCTCAAACGCCTGGAAGTCAAAGTCGGGGATCAGGTGAAAAACCGGCAGATTCTGCTGGAGGTCGAATAAGCCGCTAGGCGGAACCGCCGGGTTTGGCTACGCTCAAACCCTACAGGACGCGGATACCAGGAAACCTGCAATGCCTCACTGGCTGGTCATTGATCTGGAGGCCACCACCGATGAGGGTGGTTGGCCCGTAACGGATATGGAAATCATTGAAATCGGCGCCACGCTGGTGGACCGCAAGGGACGCGAACTGGATCACTTCCAGCGCTTCGTCCGCCCCTTGCGGCGGCCATTGCTGACGCCGTTTTGCCGTGAGCTGACGCACATCACCCAAGCCAGCATCGATGTCGCACAACCGCTGGGCGAAGTCTGGCCGGCGTTTGAACGCTGGCTCGGCCAACACCACACACGACTGGAAGGCTGGGTCAGTTGGGGCGATTACGATCGCAAACAACTGCTTCAGGATTGGCAGCAACTGGGGCTCGCCAGCATGCTGGCCAACGTGCCGCACATGAACCTCAAACAGCGCTTTGCCAAGGCCCGGCGCCTGGAACGCCCACTGGGGCTCAACGGCGCCCTGCAACTGGCCGGCCTGCAGTTCACCGGCCAGCAACACCGGGCGCTGGAGGACGCGCGCAATACCGCACGCCTGCTGCCGTTGGTTCTTCCGCTTTAGACAGGTGACGACGCTGAGGGCCTTGTGCATACTGGCCGGCCCTTTTTAGCCCTTTTCGAGGAATCGCCCATGTTTAAAGTCAACGAGTACTTCGACGGCACCGTCAAGTCGATCGCCTTTGGCACAGCAGAAGGTCCAGCGACCATCGGCGTCATGGCTCCGGGCGAGTACGAATTCGGCACCAGCCAGCGTGAAATCATGCATGTGGTCAGCGGCGCACTGACCGTCAAGCTGCCGGACAGCAGCGACTGGGAAACCTTCGCCGCCGGCAGCCAGTTCAACGTGCCGGCCAACAGCAAGTTCCAGCTGAAGGTGGCCGTCGACACTGCCTACCTGTGCGAATACCGCGGCTAAACCCGCGGGACCTCACCGAAAAAAGTCTCTGCGAAAAAAATGCCCGTGTCTCAGGACTCGGGCATTTTTCGTTGTGCGGGCGGTGAGTCGAGCGTTTCTACTCCAGGATTTCCACCGGCATGCCGACTTCAAGTCGACCGTTGCCGTCGTTGACCAGATTCTGGCCGAACATGGCACCGTCCGCCTGGGAACGATATTTCTGCAGGGTGGCCAAGGGTTCGCGGTCGTCGCTGCGCTCCCCGGTTTGCGGGTCGATGGTGGTCAGGATGCAGCGTGAACAGGACTTGACCACGCGGAACTCGACCTCGCCGATACGGACACGCTTCCAGCCGTCCTCGGCGAACGCTTCACTGCCTTCGATCACCAGGTTCGGCCGGAAACGCAGCATCTCCAACGGACGCCCGACCCGTTGCGACAAGTCCTCGAGAGAGGACTGGCCAATCAGCAACAGTGGATAGCCATCGGCGAACGCTACCTGATCGTCATCCTTGCCATAGCCGGCCTCGGTCATACGCGCCCGATCGAGCGGCACTTGCACCAGGCGTGTCGGTTTGCCGATGAACTGGCTGACCCAGGCCCCTGCTTCATCGCCTGCATCGGGGACTCGCAAGGTATCGCGCCAGATCGTCACGCCACGCAGCTCTGCATCGTTACCAGGCAAGGCAACGTCGATCGGCGAATGGTCGGGCGCACTGAGGGTCAAACCTCCCTCGGCATTCCACAACGCGGACAACTGGCTCATCTGCGCCACTGCACGCTGGGTCAGGAAACGACCGCTGGCCTCATCCACCAGCATCCAGCGGCGATCGCCGTCCAGCCCGAGTTTATCGAGACCGATAGCTTGCAAGGTCTCGGCCTTGGCGGACTTCAACGGATAACGATACAGCGCGCTCAGACGCAACATGGCCAGCTCCCTGATAGGCAAAAACGCCACCCTATACGAGCTTGAAGGCTGAATCAAAGGCTGACGATCAAACACTACACCCCTGTGGGAGCGAGCTTGCTCGCGATAGCGCTAGGACAGTCAACATTGATGCTGAATGCAATATCGCCATCGCGAGCAAGCTCGCTCCCACAATGATCGTGTTTTGATCAGGCCGGTACTTCGTCAAGCATCAGGCGCTGACGCACCACGTCGACAAGTTTGTCCGGCTGGAATTTGGAGAGGAAATTGTCGCAGCCGACCTTCTTGACCATCGAGTCGTTGAAACTACCGGACAAAGAAGTGTGCAACACCACGTACAAGCCGCGCAGGCGTGGATCGTTGCGAATTTCGGTGGTCAGGCGATAGCCATCCATTTCCGGCATTTCCGCATCGGTGAAGACCATCAGCAGTTTGTCGGTCATGTCCACGCCGGTATCGGCCCAGGCCTTGAGCAGGTTCAAGGCCTTCAACCCGTCGCTGGCGATGTGCATCTTCACGCCGAGCTGTCCCAGGGTATCGCGCAATTGTGCAAGGGCCACGTTCGAGTCATCCACCAGCAGCACCTCACGGCCACGGGCGCGCTCCAGTACCGGATCTTCGAGCTTGTCGCGGGAGACTTTGGCGTTGTACGGGACGATTTCGGCCAGGACCTTTTCGACGTCAATGATTTCCACCAGTTGATCATCGACTTTGCTGATAGCCGTCAGGTAGTGCTGGCGGCCGGCACTGCTCGGTGGCGGCAGGATGGCTTCCCAGTTCATGTTGACGATCCGGTCCACGCCACCGACCAGGAAGGCCTGTACCGACCGGTTGTATTCGGTGACGATAATCGTGCTGCCAGGCCCCGGCACCAACGGGCGCATGCCAATGGCCTGGGACAGGTCGATCACCGGCAGGGTCTGGCCACGCAGGTTGACCACGCCGCACACAAAAGGATGGCGCTGCGGCATCAGCGTCAACTTTGGCAACTGCAAGACTTCCTGCACTTTAAAGACGTTGATCGCGAACAATTGCCGCCCGGCGAGCCGGAACATGAGAATTTCCAGGCGATTCTCACCCACCAGTTGGGTGCGTTGGTCTACCGTATCGAGAATGCCGGCCATCAATGACTCCTGGTCTTGTTCGGATGAATTCACTTAAAGAAGGTTATCGGCTGTTTTTGCCGAAGCTTGACCTTCTCCCAAATGCCACGTCCGGGCATTGATGTCACATTAACATCATGCTTTACTGGCGCTGTGATTTCATCTGCCGCACTTCTGCACAGCGCGACCCTGGTTAACGCGAAAGGTTCCGCTGCGTAAGGGATTCCCCTATCAACAATCAGGTGCAACCTGATATTCGCAATATCCAATAGCCATTAATGTGACGCCATTCTCATTGCATGAACGGAGTCAGGCTTTTGTGTGCGATCGCAAGTCAGTGGCCAGCCACCCTCTCGTGTTCCCCTGCCTGCGGGCCAGCCGAAGTTCGTTCACCCGACGACTCGGCAATGCCGGGGTCCCGACCGCGCTCGTCGACACATTCGATATCCCCTCATTTGACATGACGTTGTGGAGATAAGTATGCCGAACGACCGTAAAAAGTGGGCCCAGCGGCTCCCGGAGTTCCTCGTCGAGGCCGAAACACTTCTGGCCAAAACCGAGGAATGCCTGAGTCATCTGCAACTGATCAGCAATGACAAGGACGCCATCGACTGCATGCTCAGCACACTGCTCAAGCTGGCCAACAAGGCCGATGCCCTGGCGTTGGCGACCGTGTCTGAGTTTTCTCTGCATATTCATGGCCTGCTGAACCACGCCCAGCACTCCATGTGCCTGCACGACGAGGCCCTGAGCGCACTGAAAGACTGTCTGACCCTGATTGCCTGGCAGCTCGAACTCATCGACCAGACCACCGGGCAGCTCAGTCTCGACGACAGTGAGCAGGTCACTCTTATCGAAGCCTTTGCCTTTCAGGTCGGGCAAAGCCGATTTCAACCACCGGTCAATTCCAGGCCGTTCACCCTCGTGTCCTATTCGCAGCGACAGGCCTGAACTTGCCGAACCATGTCGTATGGCGTGCCTGGGTTATCAATACCGCGCTGTAACTTGAGTGCGCACATGTCGCCATTGATTTTTTCATAGCTATAAACGACCTCTTTCAACAAACACATCAACCAACTTGTTCCTTTATGGAACCATCGTCCAACGGCCGGACTCCTGACTCTTCGGACATATATACGGACGCGACCAACGGTATCTTAGGTGCTACTATGCCGCCTGTTAGTTGACGCCAATTAGTGGCAGTGTGGTTGCAGCCGGACGGTTTGGGGCTGATTTCTCCAAAAAGTACACCCCGTTGAAGTCGACGCTCCAGATTAAAAAACAGGGGCCTGTCAGCCAGCATGACCGGTCTGCCCGCAGCGAACATCCATTGGCTCCATCCGCTATGCACGCCAGCCTCAAGTCAATCGCCACGTGGCCACCTTTTCGAGAAAATGCGCGCACATTCACGCTGTCGTTATGCGCCTGCTCGACGCTCGGCAGTCTGTTGGTCTATGGCTTGTCCATCCCGTTGCCCCTGTCATTGCTGGTGCTCAACGTTGCGGCGCTGAGCAGTGTGGCCGCGCAGTACTGCCTCTCGCGCAAATCCATCAAATTCCAGCCCCAGGAATTGGCCGACCGGCTGTTGCAGGTTCAGGAAAACGAGCGTCACCGGCTGAGCCGGGAACTGCATGACGACATCGGTCAATTGCTGACCGCCGCAAAACTGCAAAGTGACTGGCTCAAACGCCGGATGCCCGAAGAACTCCAGGGGCAATGCTCGCTCCTCTGCGACACGCTGGAAGAAACCCTGACCAAAGTTCGTGACGTATCCGCCATTCTCAACCCCCGGCAGTTGACCAGCCTCGGGCTGGAAGCCAGTCTGCGCGCGCACCTGCTCAAGACCCTGGCCAACACCTCTGTGCACTGGAGCCTGGAATGCCAGCAGCGCCTGACCGGCATACCGGAGGAAATGGCCGTGGCGGCTTTCCGTATTACCCAGGAAGCGGTCACCAACATCCTGCGACATGCCCAGGCAAAGAACCTGCTGGTATGCCTGCAGCGTCTGCCACAAGGCCTGAAGTTGCAGATCAGCGATGACGGACGGGGCTTCGCGCCGGCAACCGACCCCGGTCGTGAAGGTCAACGCGGTATGGCCGGGATGTCGGAGCGGATCGATCAACTGGGCGGCACGCTGACCGTGACCAGCGAGCCGGGCAAAGGCACTCATATCGAAGCTCTTTTTCCCTGGGCGCCCCGTGCGCTCGAACGGGCCAGCTCGAATAAGGTTATGCATTGACTTGTAACTTACTATTGGTGGATGACCACTCGCTGATCAGGGCTGGCGTGCGCGCCCTGGTAATGGATCTGCCCGGCTACGCCGTCATCGGCGAGGCCAATGACGGCTCGCAGTTGCTGGAAATGGTCGGGCATCTGTCCCCGGATATTGTCCTGCTGGATATTTCAATGCGCCAGACCGGCGGCCTCGAAGCCTTGCAGCAACTCAAGCGGGTGCGCCCGCAGAGCAAGGTGCTGATCCTCTCGATGCACACCGACCCGGCCCTGATCATGCAGGCGCTGGAATCCGGAGCCCATGGCTACCTGCTCAAGGACACCACGGCGACCGAGCTCGAGCACGCGCTGGAGGCCTTGCGCAACAACGAGCGCTATCTGAGCCCGGCCATTGCCCACACGGTGATCAACCAGGCGTTGACCCGCAACCAGAAGCACCCACCCGAACCTGCCGACTCGCACAACCTGACGGCACGTCAGCTGGAAATCCTGCGGTTGATCGTTCGCGGAAAATCCACTCGAGAGATTGCAAATGGTCTGGGGTTGAGCGTCAAGACCGTAGAAACCCACCGCTCGCAGATCATGAAGCGTCTGCAGATCTACGATGTGGCCGGCCTGGTGCTGTTTGCCGTGCGCGAACAAATCATCAGCCTTGACGACTAGGGGTCGTTCACTGGCTCGTAAAAGCGGCGAATCCTCAGGCAGACGCACGAGTAACGCCGCCGGGCGAACCAAGAAACGCAAGTTATCCCCTTCCAGGGCAGGCGCGCACGAATAAACATGCTGTCGACGCCAGAAGCCCCCCCTCGTTAAAAATCGCAAGAAAACGAATGACTTCCAGTCGGACAGTCTTGATCCCCCCACACGCCAGGATTTTTCTTACAAAACGTGAGGAATCGGCTCAATTGACCGCAAACCTGAATTGGTAGACTTTTGGGGGCTACAGCAGGACACCACAAGGACGCGCCATGCAAGGCCAAAACCCCGGATCACCGGCCATTTCGGTCTTGCCGCTCACAGACGATAAAAATGCGGGCCATCAAGATGAATACCGCAACAGCACAAAAGCCACGGGAGAAGTTGATATGGAACCTCGCGTCACCGAGCTGGAAACACACCTCAAGAGCTTACGCAGGGACATGGACGAAGTCCGGGATGACGTCAAATCCATCAAGCACAGGCTTGCCTATTCCGCCTGCGGAACAGCCGTGATCCTCGGCCTCCTTGGCTGGATCGCCAACAGCCGTTTCGAACAGGTCATTTCATTGCTTCTGGCGCATTGAGTGGCCTTCAACACAATACCCGGTTCAATCAACCGGGTTTTGTGCGACCAAGACACTGAAACCATCAACTCAGGACTTCACTCAGCGGAATGAAGAAAACGCTATCGCCCTGAGCCAGCGTGCGACCTTCCAGGACTTCGACCAATCCATCAGCCCAGGCAGCGCTACGCAGTACGCCAGAACTCTGGTTTTTGTAGATCGTCGCCCTGCCGTTTTCCAGCCGTGCGCGCAAATACTCACGCCGATTGCCAGGTTGGAGCCAGTCAAACCCTGCCGGCACCTGCACCTTCAACGGCTCGACTTCTTTTACACCCTGACGGCGCAGGAGATAGGGCCTGGTCAACAATGCAAAAGTCACGAGAGTCGATGCCGGATTGCCCGGCAAGCCAATCACCGGAACACCGCGAAAATGTCCGAAGGTCAGTGGTTTACCGGGTTTGATAGCGAGTTTCCACAGCGTCAATTCGCCCTCTTCGCGCAAGGCGATACCCAGAAAATCGGCCTCCCCTACCGATACGCCACCGGTCGAGAGGATCAGGTCGACATCCTTCAATTCACCCAATCGGGAACGGGTGGTTTCCAGATTGTCCGGCAGAATGCCCGCGTCGACGACCTCACACCCCAAACGCTGCAACCAGCTGCACAATAACACCCGGTTGCTGTTGTAGATCTGGCCCGGCCCCAGTGTCTGCCCGGGCTCGATCAACTCGTCGCCGGTGGACAGCACCGCCACACGCACTTTGCGAACCACCTCCAGCTCAGCGCACCCCAATGAGGCAGCCAATCCTTGCTCGATCGGCCCCAACCGCGTACCTGCCGGCAGAATCAGCTCGCCGACGGTGGTTTCCTGGCCTTGCGCACGGATGTTCTGACCTTGGGTCAAGGCTTCAGTGAAACGTACTCGCTCATCGGCCTGAACCTCGACATTTTCCTGCATTTCGACGCAATCGGCACCGGCGGGAACAGGCGCCCCGGTGAAAATGCGCGCACAGGTGCCTGGCTGCAACGGATCGGGGGCCTGGCCGGCAAACACCTTCTGACTGACCGGCAACGGCGCTCCCGTCCAGTCGGCCACGCGCAAGGCATAACCGTCCATGGCGCTGTTGGGCCAGGGCGGCAGATCAAGCGTCGACACCAGGTCTTGCGCCAGTACACGCCCCTGTACCTGCGCCAACGGCAAGCGTTCACGCTCGACAATCTTCGAGGCCTCGGCCATTTCCAGCAAGCGCGCCAACGCCTGTTCGACAGGCATCAGGCTGCCAGACTTGCCGGGCTTACCCACGGGATTCACAAGGCGCTGCCTGTTTCAGGTGAGGCACGAAATTGCACGGCCGATGCCGCGAATCCAGCTGCTCGGCCAGTATGCCGTCCCAACCCGTGCGCACGGCATTGGTCGAACCCGGCAAGCAGCAAACCAACGTACCGTTGGCCAGACCGGCCAACGTCCGGGACTGAACGGTCGAGGTGCCGATATCGGCAACCGAGATCTGACGAAACAGCTCACCAAATCCATCAACCTGTTTGTCCAGCAGGCAACTGACGGCTTCCGGCGTGCTATCACGCCCGGTAAAACCGGTTCCGCCGGTGATCAGCACAACCTGCACAACATCGTCGGCAATCCAGTTGGCGACTTGCGCGCGAATTTTGTAGAGGTCATCTTTGAGCAAAACCCGGGCCGCCAGGTTATGGCCTGCAGCGGTCAGACGGTCGACAAAGACCTGACCCGAGGTGTCGGTTTCCAGTGTGCGGGTATCGCTGACAGTCAGCACTGCAATATTGAGCGGTGCGAAAGGTACATCAGCCTTGGCTTTCATAGGCTCGTCCAGTTGTAGGAGAAACAGCCCGGTGTTATATCACAGCGCTCCGTTTTTTCGCCGCTCCCATGGAGACCAGCCATGACCACGATTTCACAATTGCCACTCTGCTCCATTCTGCTCCTGGCAGGTGGTCGCGGCCAACGTATGGGCGGTCGGGATAAAGGATTGCTGGACTGGCACGGCGAGCCGCTGATTGCGCACTTGCATCGCAAGACCCGCCCGCTGACCGATGACCTGATCATCTCCTGCAATCGCAACCTTGAGAAGTACGAGCCCTACGCCGACCAGTTGGTCCACGATGATGAAGGTGACTTCCCCGGGCCATTGGCCGGTATTCGCGCAGGCCTGAAAGCGGCTCGCCACGCCCATCTGTTGGTCTTGCCCTGTGACGTTCCCGGCATTGATGCGGCGTTGATCGGCAGTATGCGCGAAGCCGCCAACCTGCATCCGGACAAGCCGCTGATGGTGCGGCATGATGACCACTGGGAACCGTTGTTGTGCGTGATTCCAGTGCTGCACAGGGCAGCATTTGAAAACGCCTGGAACGAAGGTGAGCGCAGCCCCGGCCGGTTGATGCGCAAGCTGGGCGCGACTGCGCTGCAATGCCCAGACAAGGATCCTCGGCTGGCCAACCTCAACACGCCGGAACTGTTAAGCGGTCACGACACTGTGTCAGACTGAGATTAATCAGGAACTTGCGCGGATGGTGCACGTCTCAAGTTCAGTAACCAAAGATTTCTAATTCGGAGAAACACACTCATGACTCAACGGACCCTCGCCACTTTCATGCTTGCACTCGGTCTCGCCACCCTCGCCGGCTGCGCATCGCCTACAGTGATCACCTTGAATGACGGTCGCGAAATCCAGGCCGTCGACACGCCACAGTTCGACAAGGATTCCGGTTTCTACGAATTCGAACAGCTCGACGGCAAACAGACCCGTATCAACAAAGACCAGGTTCGTACCGTTAAAGAGCTGTAATCCTGGTGCCGCCGGATACAAAAAAGCCCGCTTGATACGCAATGCCAATTGTAGGAGCGAGCTCGCTCGCGGTGGTCGTCAACGATAACGCGTGTTTACTGGTTAAACGCGGCGCTCTTGAGTCCATCGCGAGCAAGCTCGCTCCTACAAAGAATCACTTCGCTTGACTGAACTTTTTCATACCTGAAGAACAGCGCTTCAGGTTCGCCTCTTGATCACCATTGCAGGGTGATTTCACTCTCGAACTCTCGCGCCTGGTTTGTGACCGGATCGATAAATTTCAGCCCCTGAGCCAGCAGTTTCAATGGATTGGCGTAGTCATCCTGCGCATCCTTGAGCACCTCGGGGTAAAACGGATCATTGCAGATAGCGGCCCCCAATGCCGCCATATGTACCCGCAACTGATGTTTCTTGCCCGTCACCGGGTAAAGACCGTAACGCCAGAGATCCCCCTGTTTCTCCCTGACGTCCACCGCAGTCTCGGTGTTGCTGGCCCCGGGCCCCTCCTGCATGCGGAAAAACGGTTCGCCATCGACCAGTCGGCTTTTATGCACCAGCGGGAAAGCAAGATCAGGCAACGCCGCTGCGATGGCCTCGTAACGCTTTTCGATCTGCCGGGTTGGAAACAACGACTGATAAGCCGAACGACTCTGCGGATTGGCGGAAAACAGTACCAGCCCCGCGGTATGCCGGTCGATGCGATGCAATGGCACCAGATGCGGGTTGTCCAGGCGACGGATCAAGCGCCTGAGCAGCGTCTGTTCGACGTATTCGCCAGCCGGCGTCACGGGCAGAAAGTGCGGTTTGTCGGCCACCACCAGATGCTCGTCCGCGTACAGGATCGACTCGATCACCGGGATCGGCTTTTCATCCGGCACTTCGCGAAAATAATGAATCCGCAATCCTTCCTTGTAAGCCAGATCGAGGGCTATCGGCACGCCCTGCCCATCGAGGACCCGGCCACGGGCGATCCTGTCCAGCCATTGCTCACGACCGATGGCGCTGAAATGCTCGCACAGGCAATCGACAACGGTGTGCCACGGGCCGGGTGGCAAGTAGAGCGTACTGGCCTGACTGTGTGCCGCGGAAAAAGAAGAAGTGGACATACGAAAGCTCTAACCCTCAGTGCAGAGCAGCATTATCCAACAGCAAGGGGAATGAACCTAGGGGATTCCTCAAGCCGGGATCTGCGTGCGCGCCGCCGCGTCGGTGTACTCCTTGAGCCAGCGCAGTACATCGACCGCTTCCCAGCGAGCAGGGTCATACAGGGCGTACAACAATCCCTGATAACCCACGACATCGAGTTGCCGGTGGTATCCCGCGCGCTGAAACAAGGCTTCGATTTCTGCGAAACAGGTATTGAAATGCGTTTTGTTGAAGGGCGTTTTCCCCTCGGTCACCAGACCATCCAGATTCAACTCAAGGACGGCCTCGCGCACGACGCCTGCGGACATCCGGTTCACACTGTTCTTCAACTGTTCGACATTGACCACGATGCATCCCTCTCACGTCCGGGCTTGCCGGCTCGCTCCCGAAAATCAGGAGTGGCAAGGCAGGCGCCGCGAATAACTGTATGAGCATACAGTATCCGATCAACACCGATTAAGCCAAGGGGATCAATCGCAAAGTTCGACAGGCGGGAGATACCCTGAACGCAAAAACCGTTTAACGCAGGAACGCCACCACTTCCTCGGCACCGAACGGCCAGCCCAGTTCAGCGCTGGTATCGACTCGTCGCAGCACTGGAATTCGCAGGTGGTAAGCGGCGTACCACGCTTCATCGTCGGCGATTTCCACCCGTTCCACCAGCAGGCCGCGCTCGACGAACTCCATCAACATGGCTTCGGCATCTTCACAGAGATGGCATCCAAGGGTGCCGAACAGCTGACATTCAGGATACATGAGCACTCAACCAGATAATGGAGTGACCATTCTAGGCCTGCCCCGAAAAGCCGTCGAGCCATTGAGCGCCCCACCCTGATGCCACGGACGATGAAAAGACCTGAATCAGTCCTGGCTCACGGCACCGATCTTGTGGATCGACAGGTCCGCGCCGTAATACTCCTCTTCCTGACTCAGGCGCAATCCATGCAACCCCTTGATCACGCCATACACGGCAAATCCGCCGGCCAGGGCTACAGTGACGCCCAGTGCCGTGCCGATCAACTGGCTGATCAAACTGACCCCACCCAGCC
>NZ_JAGYGN010000041.1:0-43293 GCF_019947515.1 Pseudomonas sp. A-B-19 | reverse complement strand
CGGCCGTATCGGCGGGAGTAGAAACCCGATGCTCGTTGTACAGCTGGTTGAAGGGGGCCTTGAACTGGCTGGACTTGGCGTCCACCGCGAATTCGTTCATCACCGCGTAGTTCATGACCAGCGGCAAGCCGTAGATAAAGCCTTCCTCGGCGATCGCCTTGGTCTGCTCCAGACTTGGCGCGGCCACGCCCTTGGCCACATCCGCCTTGTCGGCCTGTGCGATCGGATCGTTCTTGCCCGCACACCCCGCGAAAAGCGTTGAACCCACGACGACGACCGCCGCAGCCATGGTCCAGCCCCTGTTAGACATCCTGTTCATTTTCACCTCGTTGGTTTTGTGCAAGCTGGCGTCGTGAGTGTTCATGTCCAAGGTTAAATACCAGGCATGACACTTGAAGCACTCTTGGATTTTTCTCAGTAGCGCCAAGTCATGTTGGCGGTCAGGGCTTGAATCCAGGCGTTGTCGAACTCGCCTGATACACGATCGCCAGACAGCGTTTTTTGCTGATCGACTGACATGTCCCCCATCCACACCGTGACCCAACTGAAATTCACGTCCGTCTCTTTATTCAGCGAATAAGTAAAGCCTGTGGCGAAGCGCCAGGCGGCGCCCATGGGCACGGTGAGCGTACGATCACCATCGGACACCGCGGAGGTGTCATAGGCGATACCGAAATCCCAGATCCAGTCCTGGTTCATCTGGTATTGAGCGCCAAGCGCCAATTGATACGTGTCTTTGTAATGCGCATCGATCGAGGCGGCCCGCGAACCGGCTCTGGAAGTGTCTACGTCAATGCCGATGTCGCCGAATTTCGACCAATCCTGCCAATTGACTGTGGCCAGAACAGCCCATTGCGAATCCAGTTGCTGGTACAGGCTGAGGGTCGCCGTTTGCGGCACTTTCAGGTCGATCTTGGTGTTGAGGTTGTTGAGGCGGCTCACCAACGGAGCACTGCTGTGCACATCCAGACGATCCTCGAAATCGAGGTCTACCTGACTGGTGTAAGCCAGGCCAATCCGGGTGCCGGGCTGTGGGGCATAGATCACGCCTGCGTTGGCGCCGTAACCCCATGTGCTGTCCCGGTATTTGTATTGGCCGTCACCCCGTTGTGTCAGTCCGAGCGGCGCCTGATCGATGGCGGCTTCGCTCTTGAGCATCCCGTACATGGCTTTGAGTCCGACGCCGACGGACCATTGATCGTTGAAGCGATAGGCGACACTGGGTACCAGTGACAGTCCCGCAATGCTCGCGTTCTGCACGAAATAACGGCCGGACCAGTCGTTGTCATAGTTTTCAGCGAGGCCGAAATCGCCATAGGAGCCAAAACCGACGGACCACCGATCATCCAGTTGATGGCTGATGAAGAAACTGCCACCCGGTATGGGATCGAGCGCGTTACCGCTGCCGGTGCCCGGCGTATTGGTTTCACTGTCCCGATCGAACGATAAATCACCAAAAAGAACCTGAGCGCCAGCGGAGATCTGTGTTCCGCTGAGGTAACTCAAGCCTGCGGGGTTGCTGGCGATGGTCGAAGGGCCTTGTGCCCGGGCCGCTGCACCGGCATTGGCCAGTCCGACGTTGTCGGTGGCGGTTTCGTACAACATCAGGCCACCGGCAACACTGCGGCCACAGGTCAAGAGTGTCAGCGCACCAAGAACAGTAATCGACAACACACTTTTATTTAATGGCATGAAATCCCTCTCTATCAGATCACTCAGTCTATATTGCTTGCATCGCCCCAAGGCCAGGGCATCGTCTTTTTCTCGTGTGGACTTCTTGAGTGTCTGCGCGGAACTCCACCCGCAGGTGCAACTAATCGCCAACCTCATGAACAGCACAAAAAACCGAAGATCAGCTTTGCAATCAGCCGGTTGTTGCGTTCACTTTACGGCAATCATCAGAAAGGCATCTTGCATTTTCGGACAGTGCGCGCGGTATCGCGGTGGTATGGAAATTGGCGAATCACCCCTCAATGGAGACTACTCCAGTCCATTTCTCCAATGCTGTGGCGACGTATTGGTCCACGTTTTGAATGCACGGGAGAAGGCGTTTGGATCCTGGTATTGAAGGGTCTGAGAGATTGTGGATATCGGCAAATCCGTATCTTTCAAGAGCTGCCGCGCGAAGTTGCTTCTGGAGTCGGTGATCAGTTCTTTAAGATGAGTACCTTCCGCATCCAGCCGGCGTCGCAACGTTCTTTCATTCAATGAAAATTCACTGGCGATGTGCCTGGAGTTTGCCTGGCCTTTCAATAATAGAGCGTATGCCTGGCTCTTTATCTGTTCTGAAATCGTCAAAGGTGACGTGGCGGTCGAAATAGCCAGTTTAAGCTGATGGTGTAAGCGTGGGTTCGCCGTACATTGAATTTGCCGAAGTTGCTGATTGTTTATTACCAGTCCGGAGATACTTGCGTTGAACTGAATGTTACAGCGAAATTTTCTGGCGTACGGGGTGATATCGGATGGCTTGCGATATGAAAACTGCACACGAACCGGCGTCCAGTTAGCACCTAACAATGTCCGCAACATTTGCAGGCCAACCATGATGGCAGTGTCGACAAGTAATGATTGATTGGGCAGGTCGTGGCGATAAATGACATATCCCAACAAACTATGTTGGCCTGCCAAGGGCAGAAGGAGAGGGGTCGCGCCACGATCATAGAGGTTTGCATGTCCGACCAGATCGATCAATGCATCGCCTGGTGTATTCGCCAGACGCATAAGCTGGCCCACCGGCCCCAACTTATCCAGTGTAAAACGCTCGCCTATCAGTAAGCCAATGTGGGGGCAATCTGTGTGTTCGAATGCAGCCTTGAACAGGTGAGCGGCGTCCATATAGGTGACGTGCCGTTCTTCATTGACGAACTGCTCTAAACTCAGGCCTGCTTTCTGGAATACCCTCTGCGACGATCCACCTATAAAATCAACCACTTCCGGGAGGCTGCGAAATGGACTCGTGTTGATTTCTCCTGGGCCACTCATTTTTAAACGCGATTGTTTTTTTGGCATATTCGTTCGAAATCCTTCTCTCTGACCTTTAGATAGTATCTCAGAGCCATCACCTCGAATACTTCAGGTTGCTGCAATCACCAAGGTCGTCGCCCATTGTTCTTTTCGAAAACCGACCTGTGCATGTCGGTAACAAGCAAGTTGTCGTTTTCGGCCATTCCCTACCCAAAACGCTACCTTATTGCCCACTGCCAATGAGTAGAGCGGTTGACCCCATCTCCTTCGCTTTTAACCTTCCCCCTTGCGACCATCGAGATAGAGACATCGGAGTGTCGTTTTTTGAACGCATGGAAGGATCCATTGAAGTCAGGTGTGAGTTTTGCAGGTAAATACAGATAGCTCGCCCGACGAGCAATAAAAAGAGCCTGCGCCTGAGGCCGTTTACCCGCTTTGTGTGAGGAGATACTGCGATGACGACGTTCAACTCCGGGGCCCAACCCCAGAACCGTGCGCCTCAATCCATCGGCTTTCTGCTGCTGGACAATTTCACGCTGATTTCCCTGGCGTCCGCAGTGGAACCCCTGCGCATGGCGAATCAGTTATCCGGCCGCGAGCTGTATCGCTGGACCACGCTCACCGTCGATGGCGGTCAAGTCTGGGCCAGTGACGGTCTGCAGATCACACCTGACGCCGCCATGCACAAAGCACCGCCGCTCGACATTGTGATTGTCTGTGGCGGGATCGGTATTCAACGCACGGTGACCCGCGCACACGTGTCCTGGCTGCAGAGTCAGGCCCGCCAGTCCAAACGCTTGGGCGCGGTGTGCACCGGCAGCTGGGCGCTGGCCGGTGCCGGCCTGCTGGACGGGTTCGATTGCAGTGTGCACTGGGAATGCCTGGCGGCGATGCAGGAAGCCTTTCCTCGGGTGACCATGAGCACCCGGCTGTTCACCCTCGACCGGAACCGCTTCACCAGCTCCGGCGGCACCGCGCCGCTGGACATGATGCTGCACCTGATCAGCCGCGATCACGGGCGTGAATTGTCGGCCGCCATCTCGGAAATGTTCGTCTACGAACGCATTCGCAACGAGCAGGATCACCAACGCGTACCACTCAAACACATGCTCGGCACCAACCAGCCGAAGTTGCAGGAAATCGTCGCGCTGATGGATGCCAACCTTGAAGAGCCGATCGACCTCGACGAACTGGCGGTGTACGTCGCCGTTTCGCGACGTCAGCTGGAGCGGCTATTCCAGAAGTACCTGCACTGCTCACCGTCGCGCTATTACCTGAAGCTGCGCCTGATCCGCGCCCGGCAATTGCTCAAGCAAACGCCGATGTCGATCATTGAAGTGGCGTCGGTCTGTGGTTTCGTATCCACGCCGCACTTCTCCAAGTGCTACCGCGAGTACTACGGCATTCCGCCGCGTGACGAGCGCGTAGGGTCCAACACCACCCAGCAAGTGGCGATGACGCCGCTGCCGCAAGCGCTGGTGCTGTCGCCGTTGTCCGGACCGTTGTCGGCGCTGAGCCAGGCGCGCAATGAGTCGACGTTTGCCAGCGTTAGGCTTTAAACCGAGAAGCCATTAAAAGATCGCAGCCTTCGGCAGCTCCTACACCGACGGTACATCCGTGCAGTCGAAGTCATACGCAAATCCGTAGGAGCTGCCGCAGGCTGCGATCTTTTGGGGCAGCCAACGCTTAACTGACTGGCATTAGGGGAGTACCTGGTCGACTCCAGATACTCCCCATGGTTCTTAATGTTTTGAATTGCTCTCGATGAACTTCTCGTAAAACATCTGGAATTTTTCGATTCGCTGCTCGATGAACCAGGTCTTGACCGCTTCCACCATTGGCGGAGGGCCGCACAGGTAAATATCGAATGGATCGGCCTCAAACGCATTGCGGTCAAAGTGATCGGGAATCCATCCGGTTTTCCCTTTCCACTGCTCTGATGGCTTCGACACGATGAGGTGGTAGTCGAAATCCACGATACGTTCGCGATAGTCCGCCAGTCGTTGGGTTTCGCACAGGTCATTGTCCTGGGTGACACCATAGAACAGTTGGATCGGCTGCCCACAGCCACCTTTTTCTGCAATGTTATCCAGCATCCCGAGGAAAGCCGACAGGCCGGTTCCTCCTGCGACCAGCACCAGAGGCTTGGTCACCTGGCGTAGATAAAAGCTACCCAAAGGGGCTTCGAACTCGATGAATTGACCGGGTTGGCAGTGCTCACGAATGAAGTTGCTCATCACGCCATCTGGCAGGAGGCGGATGAGAAATTGAAGCTGGTTAGTGGGATTGGGTCGGTTGGCAAAAGAATAGGAGCGCCACTCACTGGTTCCAGGTACATGCAGTCGTGCGTATTGCCCCGGAAGAAAATCCAGTTGCAGCGGGCTGGCGCTAGCGTCGATATGAAGGATCGCGGTAGTGGCTGAAATCTGCTCCACACGGGTAATCACCGCTTGCAACAATTGAGTTGCCCCAGCGTTGCACAAGCTCGAATCGAAATCGAAATAGAACGACGCATCCGATTGCACTCGAGTCTGGCAAGAGAGCATCTTGCGTTGCGCCAGATCGTGTTCGGACAACGCCTCGTCATCGACATAATCTTGCGTGTATTGACCTGATTCGCAGCGCCCCTGACAGGTGCCGCAGACACCTTCGCGACAGTCCAGCGGGAGGTTCACGCCATTGCGCAGCGCAGCGTCGAGCAACAACTCGTTTGGCTTGACCTCGAAGAACGAGGTCTTGCCGTCGGCGAAGCTGAAAGCGACTTTATGGTTCATGACAGCGTGCTCCACGGGTCACAGGTGATAGAAATCAAGCACTGAGTTGATGGTGTCGTTGAGCAACACGATGTGCTTGCGAGTGATCTTCCAGCTGTCTGCGACCGCTTTAAGGTGGTAAGTCACATGGCCGTAGAACTGCTCGGACAACCCCTGTCGGGTATACAGGGTGACCCAGGCTGCCTTGACCTCGAGCAAGCCGTTATCGAGCTCCCTGATTCGTACATTGCTGATCTGATGCAGGGTGCGCGGCATCGGGTTAGACGCCGCCGATTTACCCGTGCGCAGACGAAACACCCGGTCTTCAAGGCCAGAGCGGTTCGAGTAGTAAATCAGCGACATGCCGCGCTTGGGGTCGGTGGTGTACACATGCTCCGACTCCCATTGCGGCAGGTGGAATTCACTCTGCTCATCGAAGAGGGCGATGTAGGCATCCCAATCCTGCTGATCGCACAGCTCGGATTTACGGTAGAGGAACTGCTCGACGGAATGTTGTAGTGCGCTCATTTCACACCTCCTTCAACTTCATGGCTTTTTGTTCCAGACCTTGCAGAAGGAAACGCTGCCAGGAACCGTGCTGATTGATGTAGAGCCCCTCATGGGTGAACTCGGTGCCGGTCAGTACCGGGTTGATGCCCAGGACCTCGCTGTTGGGAGTGGGGCCTTCGACCCATTTTTCACTGCCGCGGGACACCTCGTTCCAGCGCTCAAGGCGTGCCTGGAAGCCGCGCTGGGCTTCACGAAACTCCACCAGGTCGTCGGGGGTTCCCATGCCTGAAACGTTGAAGAAGTCTTCGAACTGGCGAATGCGGTTTTCCCGGTCCGCGTCGGACTCACCTTTGACGCCGATGCACTGGCTGGTGATTTCTGTCTTGTTCCAGGCTACCGGACGCACGATACGCAGCTGCGAGCTGATCTGATCCATGAAGAACAGGCTTGGGTAGATGTTGAGGTTGCGCAGACGGTGCATCATCCACTCAGCCTGCTGCTGGCCGTATTCCTCCACCAGGCGTGGCATGACGCTGGCATAACCGGCGCGCACGGTCGGGTTGGGCATGTCGCTGAACAAGAGGCTGTGGCCATTCTTGAACGAGAACCAGCCGTCGTCGGTTTCGGCATCGCCGGCGCCCAGTTTGCTGTAGTCCAGCGTGTCGGAGCCGCCGCCATTGGCGGCATTGACTTGCTGGCGATGTTGCACCGTGGAGACGTAGTTGTAGTGCACGGTGCTGACGTGATAGCCATCCAGACCGTTTTCGTGCTGCAGTTTCCAGTTGCCGTCGTAGCTGTAGGTCGACTTGCCGGGCAGTATTTCCAACTCGCCGGTAGGAGACTGGGCGACCATCATGTCGAAGAATATTTTGGCATCGCCGAGGTAGTTTTCCAGCGAGTCGCTGCCATTGACGTCCAGGCTGATGAACACGAAGCCCTTGTAGCTTTCGATTCGGGCTTTCTTCAGGCCGCGGGTAGCCTTGTCGAAGCCTTCCGGGTATTCGCCCGGGGCCTTGACCTTGACCAGGCGGCCGTCACTTTTGTAACACCAGGCGTGGAACGGGCAGGTGAAGGTGGACTGGTTGCCTTTGCTGACGCGAGTCAGCGTCGCGCCCCGATGCTGACAAGCGTTGATCAGCGCGTGAAGCTGATTATTGCCGTCGCGGGTGATGATCATGGGCTGACGACCCGCACGCATCGTCAGGAAATTATTGGGGTTGGCGATTTCACTCTCGTGGCAGGCGTAGATCCAGTTCTTTTCGAAGATCAGTTCCATCTCTAGGTCGAACAGTTCCGGCTCTGTGAACATGTCGCGGGCAATGCGGTAAATGCCTTCGGCCGGACGGAAATCCAGGCAGCCCTGGATGTATTCTTGCCACTGCGCAATGCTTCTCGAGTTGTTCATCAGGTACACCCTTTTGTAGTTTTTAGGCTCCCGCCGATTGAAAGCCTTTTTGTGGGGTGCATCTATCCGGATTCGAGACGATATCTATCCGCTTTTGAGGGGGTACGGCTCGCTCTTTATGGGACATTCATGCGGTGCATCATGCTGCAAGAAGTTATTTCTGGAAGTGCCTTCGAAGGCGGTTGAGCGAAGTCGAAGGCATTTACTATTTTTAGATAAAAACATAATCATGATGTTTACACTGTATGTTCGTGGTCATTGATTGCCGGTCATGGCCAACATTTGCGATCCGCGTCCTACCAAAGGACAATGTCGTAGGTAAGGTAGACCCGGTTGCTGTCACGCCCCCGGGAAAAATCCGAGCGGTAGACATAGTTGCGAAGGCGCACGCCCAGGCCGCTGAAAGAACCTCCTTGAACGACGTAAGCCAGCTCGGTATCACGCTCCCATTCCTTGACGGTGGTATCGGATTTACCGTCATTGCCGCTTAGGTAGCGCGTGGAAAAGGTCAGACCAGGCACGCCTGCGGCCGCGAAGTTGTAGCCGTAATTAAGCATCCAGGTCTTCTCGTCTTCCTCAATGAATTTGCCAATGCCAGCGTTACTGAATGAATAGACGGTAGCACCACTGATGAAGGGTAAGCCTGCATCGCCGCTAAGGGTCTGATAGCCACCCCCCATCGTATGGCCCGCGATGGCATACGATAGTTGGCCACTGAGCATGTCGTTGTCGATTTTGCCGTCGAAGGCAGATCCAGTATCAGCGCTATGGAAGTAGCGCAAGTCACTGGTGAGCACTCCACCGGCCAAGGGCAGGTCGTGTTGGATGCCTGCGAAGTTCTGGCGGTAGAAGTTATCGAGTTCGCCATAGAAATAGCTCAGGCGGATGTCCTTGCCCAATTTATATTCGGCACCGGCGTAACTGAAATCTCCTGATTTATCCCCACTGAAACCGTCAGGTACGATCGGCACACTGTCGGTAGAATCCCGGAGTTTGAAACGGTCCAGGTATCCTCCGGTGACGGTAAGGTTTTCTATGTCGCTGCTGCTTATTTGGGTGCCTTGATAGGTCTGTGGCAACAATCGCGCATCGTTGTAAATCAGCACAGGGGTCTTGGGCAGCAAGGTGCCGTATTTGACGGTGGTCTTGGCAAGCCGTGCTTTTGCTGTAACACCGGCACTGGCAAACTCGTCGGCCGCCCGACCGTCATCATGAACCGGCAATAGTCCGGTACCGCTACGGCCACGGCCTGAGTCGAGCTTGACCCCAAGCAGGCCAAGGGCATCAATGCCAAACCCCATCGTCCCTTGTGTAAATCCTGACTGATAGTCCAGCAAGAATCCTTGAGCCCACTCAGTTCGCTCACTTTTTGCGGTTCTCGCTGCTCGTGCGCTCATGCCGTGCTCGTCACGAAAGTTTTCGTTGAAATACACATTTCGTAGTTGCAGTTTAAGTTTGCTGTCATCGATAAAGCCTTCGGCGCTGGCACCGGCCATTGGCAACAAACCTAAAACGCAAAACAAAGCCTGACGGGAATGCAAAAAACTCATGGCAAATTACTCATTGTTGTTTTTTAGAGTGCAGGACAGCGCGTGCCTCGCTAGTGAGGCTCGTTGGAAGACGGCATAAGGTTTGGGTGAATCAGGTAAACAGGCTGATTGCCCCGGTTAACAAGGCCAGTGCAGTAACCACCAGGGAGGTGAGCACCGCCCATTTGACGGTGGCTTTCTGGAAGTCGCCAATATCGCGGTCGACCATTCCCACCAGCAACAAAGTAGAAGCGACCAGTGGGCTCATCAGGTGTACAGGCTGTCCGAGAATAGACGCCCGGGCGATCTCGACGGGATCGATGCCGTAAGCTGCGGCCGCATTGGCCAGGATCGGCAATACGCCAAAATAGTAGGCGTCGTTGGACAGTACGAAGGTCAGCGGCATGCTGGTGATCGCAACGACCAGTGGGAACAGATGCCCCCAGGACGGCGGAATCCAGTCGACGAGGGTTTGGGCCAAGGCGTCGACCATTTTTGTACCAGAAAAAATCCCGGCAAAAATCCCGGCCGCAAACACCAGCAACACGACGGTCATGGCGTTGCCCGAATGGGCAAGGATGCGTTCTTTCTGAATATCCAATTGTGGATAGTTGATCATCAGCGCCAGAACGAAGCCGATCAGGAACAGAATCGCGGAGTGCATCAGCCCCGTCACGAGAGCCGCCATCACTGCGGCTACGAGTAGCAGGTTGATGTACGCAAGCTTGGGACGCTTGTGCGGTGTGTCCTCAAGAATCGCCTCGATGTAGCAATCGCCGCCACCACTTTGCAGCTGAACATTGCCGATACGCTTGCGCTCGGCACGGCCCAGCAAGAACGCGGTAAAGACTACCCACATCGCACCACCAATCATGGTCGGTAGCAAAGGCACGAAGTATTCACCTGCATCCAGGCCCAATGCCGCGATCGCGCGAGTCGCGGGGCCGCCCCATGGCGTCATGCCACTCATAATGCTGAGAGACAACATAGCGATGGTCGCTAATATCATCGGGTTCATGCCGATGCGCTTGTACAGCGGCAGCATTGCCGCGCAAGTAATCATGTAAGTGGTTGTGCCGTCGCCGTCCAAAGCTACAAGCAAGGAGAGGAGGGCAGTGCCGACAGCGATCTTCATTGGGTCGCCATTGACTCGCTTCAAAATCTTGCGAATCAGTGGATCGAACAAACCGGCGTCGATCATCAAGCCAAAGAACAGGATTGCGAACAAAAGAAGTGCAGCTGAAGGGGCGACCATTTTCAGGCCGTCGAGCATCATCTTGCCGGTGGTGCCGCCAAATCCGCCAATGACGGCGAATACGATGGGCACAACAGTCAGTGCGACGATGGGCGACAAACGCTTGGTCATTATGAGGAAGGTGAATACGACCACCATGGCCAAGCCAAGGAAAGCGAGCATAGAACGATTCTCTTGTTGTTATCGTTAGAGTGGCTGACGCCGAGGCACACGATCCCCAACCCGCCAAGCGACACGATCAGCGGTGCCTGGCGGGTGGGTTTTGAGTAAAGTCAGGAGTAGGAACTATCCGATCTTGGCGTTCTTGGCGACGTTCAGGTCTTCCCAGGATTCTTTCCTGGCCAGCGCCTCAGCCGGAACAGGTTTTCCGTCCAGGGCCTGTATCAGCGTTTCCCGGTTGCAAGCGTTTTCCGAGATAGAGATCACGACGGTTGCCACAGCATTGCTGGCCAGGCTGGTCAGTGCACGTGCCTCAGACATGAAACGATCGATGCCAATCAGCAAGGCCAAGCCGGCCAACGGAATGTCGTGCATCACGGTCAGCGTAGATGCCAGTGCGACAAAACCGCTGCCGGTAACCCCAGCGGCTCCTTTTGAGGACAAGAGCATGATCGCCAACATGGTGATGGTCTGGGTGAGGGTGAGGTCGATGTTGCAGGCTTGGGCAATGAAAATGGCGGCCAGCGACAGATAGATGGCAGTGCCATCCAGGTTGAACGAATAACCCGTCGGCAGCACCAGCCCCACCACGCCTTTTTTGCAACCCAAGGCTTCGAGTTTCTCCAGCATGCGTGGCATCACAGGTTCAGTGGAAGAAGTCCCCAGCACCACCAGAAACTCTTCACGGAAGTATCGCAACAGCTTCCAGAGACTGAAGCCATTAGCGCGACAAATGCTTCCCAGCACCACGAAAACAAAGAAACCGCAGGCGATGTACAACGTCATGATCAATTTCGCCAGCGAACCAAGCGAAGTGATGCCGTACTGCCCTACCGTAAACGCCAACGCGCCGAAAGCGCCGATGGGTGCAAAACGCATCAGGTAAGAGAAAATCTTGAACACCATGTGCGACGCTGCTTCAAGAACGTCAAGTACCGGCTTGCCACGCTCGCCAAGCGAGGACAGGGCAAAGCCAGACAACACCGCAATGAACAGCACCGGCAGTACTTCACCCTTGCTGAATGCACCGATAAAGGTATCGGGGATGATGTGCATGAAAAACTCGACCACCCCAAGCTGCGCAGCCGACTCGGTGTATTGAGTCAATCCCTTAGTGCTCAACTGACTCGGATCAATGTTCATGCCGGCGCCAGGCTTGAACACATAGACCGCGACCAGGCCGATGATCAGGCTGATCACCGTCAACCCAAGAAACAGCAACATGGTCTTGCTGAGCAAGCGACCGAGTGAACGCTTGTCACTCATCCCGGCAATGCCAGTGACGATGGTGCAGAACACGACAGGTGCAATCATCATCTTGATCAGCTTGATGAAGGCATCACCGAGCGGCTTGAGAGCGATAGCTTGCTGAGCCCAGAAATGCCCGACGATTACGCCCAGCAGGACAGCGCAGAGGATCTGGAAATAGAGCGATTTAACAACTTTCATGGCATCACCCATTTTTAGAATTGTGCTGATGCAAAAATGCCAACGACTACCGGGTCTATCCGGCAAGTCGCGCAGAGGCGGTGGCGTAAACGTAACCGGCGAATAGCCTGCGTGCCGTGCGTACGACTGAGGCGCGAATGGTCTCACCCTTGGCACCGGTGTAGGACAACACGACGTCAATTGCGCCGCCTGGATGCTCGATTCGAACGTTTTCCAGGCGAGGGGTGCTGATTCCACCCAGCATCTGCGCGACTACGCTGCCTTCAGTGACGCAAGCGGTGGCCAGGCCGATAGAGCCAGTAATGGCAAGGGCACGGTGGCAGTTGTGTGGCATGAAGTAACGAACCTGGATCGTGCCACCGGCTTTGGCCGGTGATACCAATACGGGTTTGGGAATGACCTTGTCGCTGACATCACCCAGGCCCATTGCGAAGCCTGCTTGAAGTCGCAGCGACTCGAGGCGCCGCAAAAACTCCTTGTCGGCGTCCAGTTCGGCCGGGCTTTCATCTCCACGTTTGCCCAACTGGCCAGCTTCGACAAGAAGCATTGGCATTGCCATGTCGATGCAGGTCACAGGAACGTTATCGATCACATCCTGTGTGTTGCCTGTAGGGAATAGTTTGCCGGTCTTGCTACCGGCGGCATCGAGGAAGGTCAGTTGCACCGGTGCAGCGGTACCCGGCACGCCGTCGATTGCAGTCTCTCCCTCGTAACTGACCTTGCCATCCGGGGTCTGCACCTCGGAATTCACAAATGTCCCAGTGTTCAAATTGCGAATGCGCACGCGAGTACGTTCGCGGGACGCCTTGACCAGGCCCTGTTCAATAGCAAATGGACCCACGGCGCACAGCATGTTGCCGCAGTTGGGAGCGGTGTCCACCCGACGTTGTGAAACCATCACTTGTACGAACAGATAATCGACATCCGCATCCGGGTGCAACGAAGGGCTGACAATGGCTACTTTGCTGGTTTGCGGGCTGCCGCCGCCGATGCCATCGATTTCCAGTTCATGACCTGAGCCCATCAGGTTGAGCAGCAGCTCGTCACGGGCTTCGATGGCTACAGGTAAATCCCAAGCGAGAAATACCGGGCCTTTGGAGGTACCGCCACGCATTAGCACACAGGGAATTCTTTGCATGACACAGACTCTTGTTGATCAATCGGGGTAATTGATGTTCTTGAGGCAAGAGTGTCAGGCTTTAAAAAATGTTTCCAATGCAAATATCGGCGCTATTATTGCGTTTTACGAATGATTAAAGTGAGGTAGATTGCTATCCATCCTCGTTGCTGGCGTGACAAAAAATGGACTATGAGCTTAATGACATACGATCTTTCGTGAAGATTGCCGAACTGGGCAGTTTTCACGAAGCGGCTGATGCCCTGCATCTGTCTCAGCCAGCCTTGAGTCGGCGAATCAAAAAGCTGGAAGAAGGGTTGGGAACCTCATTGCTCGATCGCACAACGCGCAAGGTCAGCCTGACCAGCGTAGGTAGGGATTTCCTGCCTAAGGCACGGCGATTACTGGACGATTTCGATGAGTCGATTCTCAATATCCGCGAGCTCGCGGAACGTCAAATTGGCAGGGTGACCCTGGCGTGTATTCCGACTGCCGCATTCTACTTTCTGCCTTCGGTGATCCGCCTGTACAACGAGCGCTATCCTAAAATTCGAATCCGACTGCTGGACCTTAGTGCGAATGAAGGCCTTGAGGCAGTCCTGCGGGGCGAAGCCGATTTCGGCATCAATATGATGAGCGGCCAGCACCCGGATATCGAGTTCGTGCCATTAGTGAATGAACCTTTTGTGTTGGCCTGCAGGCGCGATCATGAGTTGGCTGAACGTAGCTCGGTGACCTGGTCTGAACTCAGCGATTATCGTCTTATCGGCGTGGGTCGCCTGAGCGGAAACCGTATGCTGCTGGATCACGCTTTATCAGGCTTGAGTTGGCGCCCACAGTGGTTCTACGAGGTACAGCACTTGTCTACTTCTCTGGGACTGGTAGAGGCTGGGCTAGGCGTATCGGCGATGCCCAGTCTGGCAATGCCTGCCGGGGATCACCCAACGCTGGTAAGTGTCCCTTTGATAGAGCCTGTGGTGAATCGATCGTTGGGATTGGTTTACCGCCGGGGGGCATCACTATCCCCCGCAGCGGAGAAGTTCGTTTCAATACTGCTCGAACAATGGCCGCAATGAGGGATCGGCGGTTTTTATGGCAAGCGTCGTCGAGCAGACTTCACTGGTGAGTGGATGGGCTTCACCCTCCCATCAACCCCGTCCTGTCAATGGCCGGGGTTAACGGGGGAAGGGCTGGGCAGGTTTTACTCGACAGCCTTGACCATGTCTTCGATGACCTTCTTGGCGTCGCCGAACACCATCATGGTCTTGTCCAGGTAGAACAGCTCGTTGTCCAGGCCGGCATAGCCGCTGGCCATCGAGCGCTTGTTGACGATGATGGTCTTGGCCTTGAACGCCTCGAGGATCGGCATGCCGGCAATCGGCGATTTCGGATCGTTCTTCGCCGCCGGGTTGACCACGTCGTTGGCCCCCAGCACCAGCACCACGTCGGCCTGGCCGAACTCGGAGTTGATGTCGTCCATCTCGAACACCTGGTCGTAAGGCACTTCGGCCTCGGCCAGCAACACGTTCATGTGGCCGGGCATGCGACCGGCCACCGGGTGGATCGCGTACTTCACGGTCACGCCGCGGTGGGTCAGCTTCTCGGTCAGTTCCTTCAGCGCATGCTGGGCCCGCGCCACCGCCAGGCCGTAGCCCGGCACGATGATCACGGTGTCGGCGTTGGTCAGCAGGAAGGTCGCGTCGTCGGCCGAGCCGGATTTCACCGGACGGGCTTCTTTCGCACCGGCCGGGCCGGCCGCCTCCGCGGTGTTGCCGAAGCCACCGAGCAGCACGTTAAAGAAGGAGCGGTTCATCGCCTTGCACATGATGTACGAGAGGATCGCACCGCTTGAGCCGACCAAGGAACCGGCGATGATCAGCATCGAGTTGTTCAGCGAGAAGCCGATGCCCGCCGCGGCCCAGCCGGAGTAGCTGTTGAGCATCGACACGACCACGGGCATGTCGGCGCCACCGATCGGGATGATGATCAGCACGCCGAGCACGAAGGCCAGGGCCAGCATCACGGCGAAGGCGGTGTAGTCGCCGGTGAGCATGAAGGTCACGCCCAGGCCCAGGGTGGCCAGGCCCAGCAGCAGGTTCAGCTTGTGCTGGCCGCTGAACTGGACCGGTGCGCCCTGGAACAGGCGGAATTTGTACTTGCCGGCCAGCTTGCCGAAGGCGATGACCGAACCAGAGAAGGTGATCGCACCGATGGCGGCCCCGAGGAACAGCTCCAGGCGGTTACCGGCCGGGATTGCGTCGCCGAGTTGCGCAACGATGCCCAGCGACTGCGGCTCGACCACGGCAGCCACGGCGATGAACACCGCGGCCAGGCCGATCATGCTGTGCATGAAGGCGACCAGTTCGGGCATCTTGGTCATTTCCACGCGCTTGGCCATGATCGAACCGGCCGTGCCGCCGATCAGCAGGCCGACGATCACGTAGACGATACCGTCGTGTGCGAGCTCGGCGCCCAGCTTGTAGATCAGGCCCACCGTGGTGAGGATCGCCAGGCCCATGCCGAGCATGCCGAACAGGTTGCCGCGGCGCGACGTGGTGGGGTGCGAGAGGCCCTTGAGCGCCTGGATGAAGCACACCGAGGCGATCAGATACAGGGAAGTAACCAGGTTCATGCTCATGCTCATGCTTGCTGCACCTCGGCCTTGACAGCTTCGGCCTTGGCAGCCGGCGCTTTGGTCGCTTTTTTCTTGAACATTTCCAGCATGCGCCGGGTCACCAGGAAGCCACCAAACACGTTGACCGCGGCCAGGGCCACGGCCAGGGTGCCCATGGTCTTGCCCAGCGGGGTCACGGTGAGGGCGGCGGCGAGCATGGCGCCGACGATGACGATGGCCGAGATGGCGTTGGTCACCGCCATCAGTGGCGTGTGCAGGGCCGGTGTCACGTTCCAGACCACGTGGTAGCCGACATAGATCGCCAGCACGAAGATGATCAGGTTGTAGATACCGTGAGAGATCAGCATGTCTTCCATTGTTTTTATCCTCAGCCGTTCTTGCGCACGATCTGGCCGTCGCGGCACATCAGGCACGCGGCGACGATATCGTCTTCCAGGTTGATCACCAGTTGTCCGTCTTTATCGAACAACAGTTTCATGAAGTCCAGCAGGTTGCGGGCGTACAGCGCCGAAGCATCGGCCGCCACGGCGCTGGCCAGGTTGGTCGGGCCCACGATGGTCACGCCATGTGCGACGACCACCTGATCGGCCACGGTCAGCGGGCAGTTGCCGCCCTGAGCGGCGGCGAGGTCGATGACCACCGAGCCCGGTTTCATCTGGGCCACGGTTTCTGCACTCAACAGGGTCGGTGCCTTGCGGCCGGGAATCAGCGCGGTGGTGATGACGATGTCCGCCTGTTTGGCGCGTTCGTGCACGGCCGCGGCCTGGCGCTGCATCCAGCTGGCCGGCATCGGGCGGGCGTAACCGCCGACACCGACGGCGCACTCACGCTCTTCATCGGTCTCGTACGGCACGTCGACGAACTTGGCGCCGAGGGATTCGATCTGCTCTTTCACCGCAGGCCGCACGTCGGACGCTTCGATCACCGCCCCCAGGCGTTTGGCGGTGGCGATGGCCTGCAGTCCGGCCACGCCGGCACCGAGGATCAGCACGCGCGCCGCTTTCACGGTGCCCGCGGCGGTCATCAGCATCGGCATGAAGCGCGGGTAGTGGTGCGCGGCCAGCAACACGGCTTTATAGCCGGCGATGTTGGCTTGCGAGGACAGCACGTCCAGGCTTTGCGCGCGGGAGGTGCGCGGCGCCGCCTCGAGGGCAAAGGCGGTAATCCCGCACTCGGCCAGCTTGGCGATGGTTTCGTTGCTGAACGGGTTGAGCATGCCCACCACTATGGTGCCGCTCTTAATCAGCGCGAGCTCACTGTCGCTGGGGGCGACGACTTTGAGAATCAGCTCTGCACCAAACGCATCGTTGGCGCTGCCAATGCTTGCGCCTGCCGCCGCATAGGCACTGTCGACAACGCTGGCATTAATGCCGGCGCCGCTTTGTACAGTGACCTTATGGCCCTGGCCGATCAGCTTCTTGATGGTTTCCGGGGTTGCAGCAACCCGTGTTTCACCGGTCTGGGTTTCGAGAGGAACACCAATGTGCACGTCAAATCTCCTGCGTGATCTTGTTGAGTAAACCCATGCACTGCGGATGAATGGGGGTGGCAGGGAAGGCCGATCAGCACGATTGCGCCAATTTGGAACGATCAATCATTCGAACACTGGCAAAAGTCGATTCGTTGCGTGCCTGGTCCAGGGCTGTCAGCGGTCTGGTCGATGACTGTTGCGCAGTCGCAAGCGTTGCCGGCAGGCGACTCATTTCAGCGCCGGAACGCTCGTCGCTCGGTGGAACACCGAAGTACTCGCGATAGCATTTGGAAAAGTGCGGTGTGGACACGAAACCGCAGACATACGCCAACTCAATGATCGACAGTGATGTTTGCTTGAGCAGTTGTCGCGCTCGAACAAGACGTAACCTCATGTAGTAGCGTGACGGCGTACAGTGCAGGTATTTCTGAAATAGCCGCTCTAGCTGTCGACGTGACAGATCAACGTATTGTGCAAGGTTATCCAGGTCGAGCGGTTCCTCGAGGTTGGCCTCCATCAACGCAACGATCTCCTGCAGCTTGGGCTGGTGAGTTCCCAACACGTGCTTGAGCGGAACGCGCTGATGGTCCTGTTCGTTGCGGATGCGCTCGTAGACAAACATCTCAGAGATGGCAGCCGATAATTCACGACCATGATCGCGACCGATCAGATGCAACATCATGTCCATAGGGGCCGTTCCGCCGGAGCTTGTGAAGCGGTTTCGGTCAAGGGTGAACAGACTCGAACTGAGCCTGACTCGCGGAAAAGCTTCTTGCATGGCGGCCAGAAACTCCCAGTGCACACTGCACTCATAGCCGTCGAGCAGCCCGGCCTTGGCCAGTGCCCAACTGCCCGTGCACACGCCTCCCAGCCGTCTGGATTTACGCGCAAGGGCTTGCAGCCAGGTAATGTGCTCGCGGGTAATCACGTTCTGGATTCCAACACCACCGCACACGATTACAGTGTCCGCCACCAACGGATTGCTCCACGAAGCATCCGGAGTGATCGGCACGCCATCACTGGCCCAGACAGCCTCTCCACCGGGGCTGAACGTATGCCAGCGATACAGCTCTTGTCCCGACAACTGATTGGCCATGCGCAGGGGCTCTACGGCTGACGCCAGGGAAATCAGCGTGAATTTATCCAGCAGCAGAAAACCAACTGATTTTGTAGGGGTACCGTCGGACACGGTGGAGCTCGATGACATCGTAGTCATGTCCTCACGAGGAGCGATTAGGCCCGAGACACAGGCGCTTGCAATACCCCCGGCCTTGGGGCACGGGGGTATCAGGATCGGCGCAGATACCGCCCTGGTTTCAGCCCACCGACGTCGCCCTTGCATCCCGCGCAGGCTGACGCGATGTGACAAGACCGATAAAGGAAATCGCCAGCGCCAGGCCAATGGTCGAGCTCACTTCGCTACGGTGTTCCGGGGTGATCATCATCACCGCCAACGCTGCGCAAATGAACGCGATCACCAGCCAGGTGAGCCACGGGAACAGCCACATGCGAAAGGCCAGTTCGACATTCTGCCGACGTAGCATCCGGCGCATCCGCAGCTGCGACACCGCAATGGCCAGGTACACCAGCAAGGCAATCGCACCGGAGCTGGCCAGCAGGAAGTCAAACAGCCCGGCGGGCATGAAGTAGCTCCATACGGTGATCGCTGCGCCCAGCACGGTGCTGGCGATGACGGCTGCCCGCGGCACGCCTTCGGAGGAGGTCGCCTTCAGCGCCTTCGGTGCATCGCCCCGACGGCCCAGCGAGTACAGCATGCGCGAGGCAATGTAGATCGAGGAGTTCATGCAACTGGCCACGGCGATCAGTACTACTACGTCCACCATGAACTTGGCGTGGGGAATGTTCATGATTTCCAGTGCCCGCTGGTAGGAGCCTACCGAGGCCAACAGCGGATCGTTCCAGGGCACCACGGAGATGACCACGAAAATCGACAACAGGTAGAACACACCGATGCGCCAGATCACCGAACGCGTGGCCTTGGCAATGTTCTGCGACGGGTTGTCGGATTCGGCGGCGGCGATGGTGACCGCTTCAGTACCAATGAAGCTGAACATGATGGTGATGAAGGCGCCGACTACCGCCGACAGGCCGTTGGGGGCGAACCCGCCATGTTCGGCCATCAGCCCGCTCAGTCCGCTGACTTCCCGATCGGGCACCCAGCCCATCAGCACGGCAAAACCCACGCCGATGAAACCGATGATCGCCACCACCTTGGCCATCGCGAACCAGAACTCGAATTCACCGTACTTGGAGACACTGAACAGATTGGTGATCACCAATGCAATGATCGACACCAGGGCGAACAGCCAGGCATCGATCTGAGGAAACCACTGGTTCAACACATGGCCCGCGGCCAGTGCTTCGATAGGGATCACCAGCACCCAGAACCACCAGTAGAGCCAACCGATGGTGAAGCCCGCCCAACGTCCAATGGCCTGATCGGCATAGGTGGAGAACGAACCGGTGTCCGGGTTGGCCACCGCCATCTCACCGAGCATGCGCATGACCAGAACGACGAGCAGGCCGGAGAACAGATAGGCCAGCAGGACGGCCGGGCCGGCAGCTGCAATGGCATGTCCTGAACCAACGAACAAACCGGCGCCGATGATACCGGCGATTGACAGCATTGTGACGTGACGAGGCTTGAAGCCCTGCGCCAATTGGCCATTCGAATCCTTGGAGCTCGGGCTGATCATTTTTTTTACTCTTTGGCGATCGACATTCAAGCGTTCTGAGTGAGGGGGGAAGCGATCATGGGGGCTTGCTGTTGCCCCTCCTGAAAGCAACAGTCCTCAACGCTACTGTTCTATAAACTCTGTCACCGCGATGTGGCCACCGCACTGAAAAGTTGCGCCACCTTACCCGGCTTGTCCGACAATCCAGATACCTGATCGCGCCACCTCCGTGCCTGATATCGACACGGGAAACTTTGCACTCGCCGTTGAGGCCGGGGGTTTGGCAGGCGCGTGCGACCAAGGAAAAATTCACGTTATCGAAGTATTGAATGCCGATGTCGCTTCTGAAGGAGATCGTTTCGCTGCCGCAACTGACCTGAATCTGCGCCATCGCAGCCATTAAAAAAAGCAGCCCTTTGGCACCGATAACATCGTTTCTCGGCGGCGCTGCATTTCACTATATTGGCCACCAGATCCGGTGAGTGACTCAACATTCGCCACCCTCAGTGCGAGTAGTCTTTATGAATAAAAAACCAGACAACGCAGGGTTTGTTAATGCCGGTGCGGGAACCCGTGCCGTGTGGGGCGGGGAGCAGGTCAGGCATCCCTACAACGCCACTCAAACGCCCATCGTGGTCAGTGCCGCCTATGGTTACGACGACATCGATGTCTGGTACGACGTTGCGTTGGGCAAGGCCCCCGGCTTTATCTACAGCCGCATGAGCAACCCGACGGTCGAGACCCTCGAGGCAAAGATTCGCGAGTTGGAGCTGGCCGAATCGGCCGTGGCTTTCAGCAGCGGGATGGCGGCGATCAGCAGCGTGCTCTACACCTTCCTGGCCCATGGCGATCGGGTGGTCTCGACCAGGGACAGCTATGGCGGCACCAACAAGATTTTCGAAGAGTTCCTGCCGCGCACCGGCGTGAACGTGACCTTGTGCGAGACGTTCGATCACGAAGAAATCGAACGCGAAATCACCAAAGGTTGCCAATTGGTGTATCTGGAAACGCCAACCAACCCGACGCTGAAAGTTCTCGATATCGAGCGTCTGGTGGCTGCGGCCAAGCGCGTCGGTGCCATTGTGGTGGCGGATAATACCTTCGCCACGCCATTGAATCAGAACCCGCTGGCGCTGGGTGTGGACGTGGTCATTCACAGTGCCACCAAGTTTCTCAGCGGCCACGGCGACGTGCTTGGCGGCCTGGTGTGCGGTAGTGAATCACTGATGGCCAAGGTGCGTCATTACCGGGAAATCAACGGTGCGACGCTCGACCCGTTCTCCGCCTACATGATCATTCGCGGCATGAAAACCCTGGTGCTGCGCATGCGTCAGCAGCAACGCAGTGCCCGTGCACTGGCCGAGTACCTCTGCGTCGAACCCTTGGTGGAGTCGGTCAATTATCCCGGTTTGCCCGGCCATCCGAATCATGCGGTGGCGTGCGCGCAAATGTCCGGCTTCGGTGCAATCGTCAGTTTTGTCGTGGTGGGCGGCATGGACACGGTCAAGGTGCTCTTGCCACGACTGCGATTCGCCCACTGTGCGGGCAATCTCGGTGCGGTGGAAACCATCTACGGTCCGGCCCGCACCACCAGCCATGTCGAGAACACGCTGGAGGAACGCCTGGCCCTGGGTATTTCCGAAGGGCTGGTGCGGATCTCTGTCGGCATCGAAGACACCGACGATCTGCTCGACGACCTGAAACAGGCGTTCGCATTTGTCCGGGAGACGGGCAACGCACCTGCACCATCAAACACGCAATTTTCAATAAATGAAAGTTGCGCCGAAGTTGCAAGCTGAAGCGTTAGCGTTAAACCTCACTGCAAGGATGTGAGTGGGGCGTTCATGAAGTGGAATAATAATAAAACTTAGTGGCGATCTGTTTTTTCTCTGCCCAGTCAGTCATCGCAGACGTTAATCCGCGCCCTAATAACTTTCATGAGAGCAACCATGTCCATAAAAGAAGAACAACTTCACTCGCGTTCCGGTTTTAAACAGGAAATGCAAACACGGCATATCGTCATGTTGGCATTAGGTGGCGTCATCGGTACCGGGCTGTTTCTCACGTCTGGATATACGGTCAACCAAGCCGGTCCCCTGGGTGCGGTGATCGCCTACATCATCGGCGCGCTCATGGTTTACATGGTGATGATGTGCCTGGGCGAACTGGCGGTACAGATGCCGGAAACCGGTTCGTTCAGTACCTATGCCACCCGCTTTCTGGGGCCTGGTACCGGGTATACCGTCGCATGGCTGTATTGGCTGACCTGGACGGTGGCCATCGGTTCTGAATTCACCGCCGCCGGTATCTTGATGGTGCGTTGGTTCCCGGATACACCTGTATGGATCTGGAGTGCGTTGTTTGCAGGTCTGGTGTTTCTGACCAATGTGATTTCGGTGCGTTTGTTCGCTGAGACCGAGTTCTGGTTGTCTCTGGTTAAAGTGGTGACCGTCATTGTGTTTTTGATGATTGGCGGTGGCGCGATTCTCGGTTTGCTGCACATCGATCAGAGCCACAGCATCGGGTTGAGCAACTTCACTCGCGAAGGACTTTTTCCTACCGGCGTCATGCCGATCGCCATGACGTTATTGGCGGTGTCTTTTGCGTTCTCCGGTACTGAGTTGATCGGTATTGCCGCCGGGGAAACCAAGGACCCGCAACGCAACGTGCCGCGTGCCATCCGCACGACGGTGCTGCGCCTGGCGATCTTTTTCGTGGGGACCATTTTTGTCCTGGCGACGCTGTTGCCCCGTGAGCAGGCCGGCCTGGTAGAGAGTCCATTCGTGACTGTGTTCACCTACATCGGGATTCCCTATTCGGCAGACATCATGAACTTCGTGATCATCAGTGCCTTGCTGTCGGCCGCCAACTCCGGTTTGTATGCCGCGTCACGGATGATCTGGACGCTGAGTGACCAGGGTCACCTGCCCAAGCAATTCTCGGCACTGACGCGTATGGGCACGCCGCTCAACGCGATTATCATCAGCATGGCGGGCGGGGCTGCCTCGTTGCTCAGCAGTGTGTTTGCCGCCGACACCATCTATCTGGCACTGGTGTCGATCTCCGGATTGGCGGTGGTAGTGGTCTGGATGAGCATCGCTGCGAGCCAGATTGCTTTCCGTCGTCACTATGTGGCCAACGGCGGTGACATCCGCGACTTGAAATTCCGTGTCCGGGGTTATCCATGGGTGCCGTTGGGAGCGCTGGTCTGCTGCAGTCTGGCGTGTGTCGGGATTGCGTTCGATCCGGAACAGCGAGTGGCGTTGTACTTCGGTTTGCCCTTCATCGCCTGGTGCTATTTCGTGTATTACATTACCCGCAAAAGCCGCGAGCGACGCTTGTCGGTTGCCCCCTTGGCACAACCGTCCGATGCGTTCTAGTCAGCGTCGACGGGATGGGCAAGCGTGCTCGGTGGAGGGGGCGTCCAAGAGGTTCAAGCCATGAAGCAAAAGACGCTACCCCCATTGAACTGGCTGCGGGCATTCGAGGTGTCTGCCCGCTGTTTGAACTTCACCCATGCCGCCGAAGAACTGTTTTTGACCCAGGGCGCGGTCAGTCAGCAGATCCGCCAACTGGAAAGCCATCTTGGGGTGGCACTGTTCAAACGCCTGCCCCGAGGCCTGGGGCTGACCGAGGAAGGCCAGGCTTATCTGCCAGTTGTGCAGGATGCGATCACGCGACTGGCAGTGGGGACCAACGAGATTTTTGGCCAGCATAAACGTCGGCCGATCAAGGTGCGTGGCAGCCTGGCGTTCTTCGTGCATTGGCTGGCACCCAAGCTGGCGGGGTTTAGCCAGGCGCATCCGCATGTCGATATCCGCTACATCAGCAATATCTGGGTCAAGGAACTGGACGGGGAGGATGACATGGAGATTCGCTGGGGCCACGGTCAATGGCCCGGCCTGGTGGCGCAGCGCCTGACCTGGGACACGTTGTTCCCGGTCTGCTCGCCGGACCTGATGGCAAGGTCGCCGCTGACGGTCCCGGCGGATGTGTCGCACCATCCGCTGTTGCATGTCCTGGGTTACGAAGAGGGTTGGGGATACTGGTTGAACATGGTCGGTGCGGACAGCGTCGACTCCTCGACCGGCATGCAGTTCGATACATTGATCTGCACGTTGCGCATGGCCGAGTTAGGGCAGGGGATCGCCCTGGCGCGGTCCTCGATGGTGGAGGAGATGCTTCTGGATGGACGATTGGTCGAACCCTTTACCCAACGTATCGAAGCCAGCGAGTCTTTTTACCTTGTGCGCGGTTCCGGGGCCGAGCAACACCCCGACGCGGTGATGTTTTCCACCTGGCTGGTCGAGCAGGCACATCGTTTCAAATGAATGGCCGGAGCCAACCATGCGTTATGTGAGTACCCGAAATTCGGCCGTACAGGTCGACTTCGAACAGGTCGTATTGTCTGGCATTGCCCAGGACGGTGGGCTGTTCGTACCGCTGGAACTGCCGCTGTTTGAAGCGCAGGACATCGCCAACTGGTCGACCTTGCCCTATGACGAACTGGCCTACAGGGTGATCAGTCCGTTCGTGGGGGAGGCGATCCCCGAGACAGACCTCAAGCGCATGCTCAAAGAGGCTGGCAGTCAATTCCGCCATCGCTCCCTTGCACCTTTGCATCAGGTCGATCGTAACGAGTGGGTGCTGGAACTGTTCCACGGGCCGACTCGCTCCTCGAAGGATTTTGCCGCGCAGTTGCAGGCACGGCTGGTGCCGTATTTTCTGCGCAAGCGCGGGCGTCGCGGGGTGGTGATCGGTGCCACCAACGGCGATACCGGGCTGGCGGCCATCGAGGCGTTCAAGCACTGCGAGGACACCTGCGTGGTGGTGTTTTACCCGGAGAAGGGCGTTCCCCGGGACCAACTCCAGCATCTGCAAGCAGCGGCGCACCCAAGGGTTCATCAGTTCGCGGTCAACGGCAGCTTCGACGAGTGCCAGACCATCGTCACCCGGCTGTTCCGACAATGGCCGTATGCGCAGTACGAGGCGATCAGTTTCAACTCCAGTAACTGGGTCAGTGTGTTGGCGCAACTGGTGTTTTACTTCCACGCCGTGTTGCAACTGGGAGGCGGCCAGCGACCGATTGGTTTCAGCGTACCGGCGGCGAGTTTTGCCGAGGTGTATGCCGGCTACATCGCGCAAAAAATGGGCCTGCCGATCACCCAGATGATTGTTGCGACCAACCAGAACGACGCGTTGCATCAGTTGTTCCAGAAGAACCACTACAGCAGGTCACGCGCCAACAAGACGCTTTCGCCTGCCATGGACCTGTCGATCTTTTCCAATCTGGAACGCTTCCTTTGGGAGCTCTACGGGCATGACGACCAGGCGGTGAGTGCGCTGATGGAGGGGTTCGAGTCCAGCGGCGAGATGGTCATCGCCAACGAGTTCTGGTTGCAGGCGCGGATGATCATCGACTCCTACGCGGTCAGTGATGAGCAGACGCTGACGGAAATCACCTCGCTGTTTCGCGACACGGGATACGTCATCGATCCGCATACGGCCACTGGCGTGCTGGCGGCCAGGTTGTATCGGCGAAGCCTGGTGGCGCCAATGGTGACCTTGGGGGAAATCTCACCGGTCAAGTCGGCGGCACTGCTTGGCGAGTTGGGCATCAGTGTGCCGGGGCTGCACCCTGAGGTCGCGACGCAGGGACAGGCGCAGGTTTACCGAATTCAACCGGACGACCTCGATACCATCCATGAGCGGCTCGGCGCGCTGTGAAGGCGCGACAACAGGAGGCCAAGTGAAGCGAATTCTGGACCCTCTCGATGAACACATCATCGCTGAACTACAGCTCAATGCCAGGGCTGCACACGCCGAACTGGCGGCCAAGGTCAACCTGTCACGCAATGCGGTGCGCCAGCGTATAGAAAGACTCGAACGCGACGGGGTCATACAGGGATATACGGTACGCACGGGGGAGGGGCGGCAAGCCACGTCGAACATCAACGCGGTGATTTTCGTTTACCGCTACGACCGGATGCGGGGTGCGGAAGTGCTACAAGCGCTGCGGGCGATTCCGGAAGTCATCCAGTGCGATGTCATGAGCGGCGAATTCGACCTGATGCTGCGGGTGGGCGCTGCGAGCCCGCAGCGGGTGCACAAGGTCTGGACTGAAATTGCCGCGTTGCCCGGAGTGGAAAATACCGTGACCTCCTTTGTGTTGTCGTCTGTTGTGTAGCCCATTTTTCGTAATAGAAAACGGGCCAGAAAGGCTAATGCCGATCAGTTAAGGGTTTGAACACCGCAATCCTTGTGGGAGCGAGCTTGCTCGCGATGACGGTTGGGCAGTCACACAAGGGGTGCCTGACAGTCCGCTATCGCGAGCAAGCTCGCTCCCACAGTTTGATCTTCAGTGACCGCCAATCCCACGGCCGGCCACAATACCTGTGGGAGCGAGCTTGCTCGCGATGGCGGCGTGACAGTCAATAGAAATGTTGGATGACAGGGCCTCATCGTCGGAACGCCGCCCGGACCAAGCTCGCTCCCACAGGGGTATGTGGTATTGCGGGTTTATGCGACCGGTTCGATTTGATCGAGCACGCGGTTTGCGGTGATTTCGGCGAGCATGACGCTATTGGAAATACCCAGCAGGGCATTGCGGTCACCACCCTCCAGATGATCCACCAGTTGATGCACCATCACATCCACCGAGGCCAGGGTCTCGACCAGATAGACCATCAGGGTTTCAGTCGTGGCCTCGGGGTCGACGGTGAACAAGGTGCTGATTGTTCGAGGGGTGGCTTTGATGTCGGCTGTCGAGGGGAAGTGGTACGCGAGGGCATGCTCGGCGGCCTCGTGCAGTTTTTTTGAATCGGGTTCGTATGGGGATGCTGGATCGGTGTCCGGGGGATTAGGCGAAGGCTTGATCATAGGTTGAACTCCCAAATATATGGAGCCGTCACCGACCTGCGACTAAACAAGGGGTGGCAGCTGTACGCAGGTTAGTCGACCGGGGGAGTATCAAACCGGCGCGCCCGAAGGCGCCCTGCGCACAGCTACCATGAAGTGCAGGCATGAAATAACCTGACTGTCTGATCGCATATGCGCTTTGATATACCCCGGGCGACTAAACCCGATCACTGATGGGCAGTGACACGAATCAAGTTACCGATGGCTTCCAAGGCGCACAAGCCGGCGGATTCTGGCGTACCTGTAGGCAACGACGCAAGGCGTTGTAGCTTTCATCGAGTAACACTGACAGCCGTTAAACAGGCCCTATCTATAGGCCCAAATCCTGTAGGAGCGAGCTCGCTCGCGATGGTCGCCAACGATAACGCTGAAAGCCTGACACCCCGCGGCGTTCTCCGGTTTTTCGCGAGCAAGCTCGCTCCCACAGGGGGGATGTGGTGGTCAAGATTGGTCCGCCTCCTACCCGATTCTGAAGCTTTGCCCAGACACTGGTCAAAACGCCCACAAAATAGAGCAAATTGGCCTATTTCACTGCCCTGGGCCCAGCCCTAACCTAGTGCCCAACAACCCATCACTCGGATCGAGGGCATAACAAAATGACTGAATACAAATTGGCGCTGGTTGGCTTTGGTGGTGTTAACCGGGCATTGGCTCAGCTGATTGCCGATCGTAACGAGCAGTGGAAAACAGAACTGGGCTTCACCCTGAAAATCGTCGGTGTGACTGACTTGTTTCTCGGTTCGGTGATTGGCCGCGAAGGGTTGGACGCCAATGTGCTCGCCCGATTGCCGGCAGTCAAAGGTGCATTGGCGCAACTGTCGGGTGGCGACGTCGCAGCCCTCAATGAAGCGGTGATCAAGGACTCCGGCGCGGACATTATTGTTGAAGCCACCTTCACCAACCCGGTGGACGGTGAACCGGCGACGACGTTCTGCCGTTGGGCGCTGGAGGGCGGCCAGCATGTCGTCACCACCAACAAGGGCCCCATCGCCTTGCACGGCGCCGAGCTCAAGGCACTGGCTCGACGTAAGCATGTCGCCTTTGAATACGAAGGCTCGGTCATGAGCGGCACGCCGGTTATTCGCCTGGCCCGGCAGGCACTGGCAGGCAGCTCCATTGTCGGTTTTGAAGGCATTCTCAACGGCACGTCCAACTTCGTGCTCACCAGCATGGAAGGCGGCCTGGGGTTTGCCGAGGCCGTTGCCAAGGCTCAGGCGCTGGGTTACGCCGAAGCTGATCCGACGGCGGATGTCGAGGGGCATGACGTACGCCTCAAGGTGGTGATCCTGGCCAATGAACTGCTGGACGCGAAGCTGACGGTCAGCGACGTCACGTGCAGCGGCATTTCGTCCCTCAGCCTTGGCGACATCGAAAAAGCCCGGCAGGACGGCGCTCGCTGGAAGCTGATCGGGTCGGCGATGCGCCATGCCGACGGCTCGATCAGTGCCAGTGTCGAACCGCGGCTGTTGAACAACGACCATCCGCTGGCCAGTGTCGGTGGCGCGACCAACGCAGTGTCATTTACTTCCGAACTGCTTGGTGCGGTGACGGTTTCGGGGCCTGGAGCCGGGCGCACGGAAACAGCGTTTGCGTTGCTCTCGGACATCATCAGCATCCATCAATCCACTGCCCGCAACCAGGAGTAAACCCTGTGAAATTATCGCGCCTGGTTCTGGATATCGTAGAGCCGCCCATTGAAGTCTTTAACGCCTATGACGGTTCCGTCATCGGCAGCGTAACGAATGTCTGTGCCTCGCAAGTTCCGCAATTGTTGGAGACAGGACGCAGTGGCGCACGAGCGTGCGCCGCGTTGGCACGTCATCGTCGGGCTCGCATTCTTGAGCAAGCCGCAATCGACATCGAACGTGATGCCGGCGTGTTTGCCAGGCTGATCGTCGACGAGGCCGGGAAGACCCTCAAGCAGGCACAAAAGGAGGTCAAACGCTGCGTCAACACCCTCAAGCTGTCGGCCGAGGAGGCCAGGCGCAATGCCGGGGAGGTGGTGCCGTTCGACGCTTACGAAGGTTCCGAATCGCGTCAGGGCTGGTTTTCCCGTGAACCTCTGGGTCTGATCGTTGCGATCACGCCGTACAACGATCCGTTGAACCTGGTGGCGCATAAACTCGGCCCGGCCATTGCCGGCGGGAACGCGGTGATTCTCAAGCCCTCCGAGCTCGCGCCATTGTCGGCCATTAAACTGGTGTCCTATCTGGTCGCCGCAGGCTTGCCTGAGTCAGTGGTTACGGTCGCCACCGGCGGCGCGGAACTGGGCAAGGCGTTGGTCGCCGCCCGTGAGGTGCGGATGATTTCCTTCACCGGCGGTTTCGTCACCGCAGAGCAGATCGCCCGTACGGCCGGCTTGAAGAAACTGACCATGGACCTGGGCGGCAATGCGCCGGTCATCGTCATGGGCGACTGCGACCTTGAGGCCGCTGTCGAGAGTTGCGTGTCCGGAGCCTTTTGGGCAGCGGGGCAGAACTGCGTAGGCACTCAGCGCTTGCTGATTCAGGCGTCGATTTATGAAGCGTTCCGAGAGCGATTCGTCAGCCAGGCCGGTGCGCTTGTGGTCGGCGATCCATTGCTGGCCGACACCGATATCGGCCCCATGATTACGGCGCAAGCCGCGCAGAATGCCGAGCAAGTGGTCAACGAGGCCTTGCAAGAGGGCGCCACGTTGCTCTGCGGCCATCGGCGTACAGGATCGTGCTACGCCGCCACCGTGTTGGAAAACGTCGATCACGCCAGTCGACTCTGGCGCAATGAGGTCTTCGCTCCGGTGGTGGTATTGCAGCTTTTCGAAACCTTCGATGAAGCCATCGCGTTGGCCAATGAACCTGAATACAGCCTGCATGCCGGGATCTTCACCAATGATCTGGCAACCGCGATGAGCGCCGCACGGAGGATCGAAGCCGGGGGCGTGATGATCAACGACTCCTCCGACTACCGCTTCGATGCGATGCCGTTTGGCGGTTCCAAGTACGGTAGCCTGGGCCGGGAAGGGGTGCGTTTTGCCTATGAGGAAATGACCCAACCCAAAGTGGTGTGCCTTAACACGTTGGGTTAGTCGATTCGCGGCCACGAGCGAAATCAGGTTACTAGCTTCAAACAATGGCGATTCAGTGATCAAACACTTCACGAATCGTGACGTATTGGAATTTCTTCGGCCCCAGAACGCCTTTGGTAAATGAAAACTGGAGGCAGCCAAATGGATCTAGTCGCCCAGCTTGGCCCAGAATTCTTCGGCAGAGGGGCTGATTGGGGCCGTGGGACGCGTGAGATGAATCTCCAAGGGAATATCCCAGCTTTCGTCGAGCGCCCTGACAAGCCGACCGTCAGCCATTTCTTGTTCTGTCAGGCTTTTGGGTAACCACGCAACTCCCTTGCTTTCCAAGGCCATGGACATCAGCACTGCTGCAAGGTGGCTACTAAAAAGAGGCTTGAGGTTAAGGTAGTCTTCCTTGCCGTGGAGTCGGTGAGCGACGATGCGGCCTAGACCCGATTCGTGGGTGTATGCCAAGTAGGGCAGTGTTTCTGGTGAGGTACCAAAATTGGCAGAGGCACTCGCCAATGGCACGAGTACATCCTCTCCAACTTTCTTCCCAATGAACTGATCAGGGGCTAGCAAGGGGGGGACGTCAGGATGGCGATGGCAAAGCAGGAACTGAACCTGGCCGTGAATCAGCATCTGCTCACAAACAGCCATGCTATCTGAGTGCAGTCGTACAGCATCTATCGGGGCGCCATTTTCCGTATTTCTCAGCCATCTCGGGAAGAAGGTGAATGACAGGGAGTGGGTGGCTGCGAATTGCAGCGTTTTGGCGGCCATCCCAGCCACCTCCTGTGCCTCTGTGCGCATCCTGTACAAGCGTCGTGCAGCCTCCTGAGCACTGGGCAAAATCTGCCTTCCAGCCTCGGTCAGAGTTGCTCCCTGAGGCGTTCGCACAAACAACTCCACGCCCATCCAATTCTCCAGTGAACGGACTCTGCGGCTGAAGGCCGGCTGAGTGACGTGGCGCGCTTCAGCGGCACGAACAAAGCTGCCGTATTCCGCAAGCGCTGAAAAATCTTCAAGCCAGACGAGTTCCAAGGGCAATGCCTCCTGTGCATAGGGCGCGGCATTAATAGCATTGGGCGGGTGTCATCGCAAAGCATAACGTGGGGGCCACCAACAACAAGAGGAACCCGTCATGCGTATCGTAGACATCCGTGAAAAAACCGTCTCTATCGCTTCTCCAATCGCCAATGCCTACATCGATTTTTCGAAAATGACCTGCTCGGTTGTCGCTGTCGTCACGGATGTAATTCGCGACGGTAAACCTGTCATCGGTTACGGTTTCAACTCCAATGGTCGCTATGGCCAAGGCGCTCTGATGCGTGATCGCTTCCTGGCGCGTATCACGGAAGCTGATCCAGATACACTCGTTGATCATGAGAACAACAACCTGGATCCGTTCGCCATCTGGAAAACCCTGATGACCAACGAAAAGCCAGGTGGCCACGGCGAGCGGTCAGTCGCGGTTGGCACCATCGACATGGCTGTGTGGGATGCCGTTGCCAAGATTGAAGGCAAGCCCCTGTATCGCCTGCTGGCCGACCGTTACCGTGGCGGCGTGGCAGATGACAAGGTTTGGGTCTACGCCGCGGGGGGCTATTACTACCCTGGCAAAGACCAGACCAAGCTCAAAGCAGAAATGCAGAGCTATCTGGATCGTGGCTACGACGTCGTCAAGATGAAGATCGGTGCGGTTCCTCTGGACGAAGATATCCGTCGCATCGAAGCGGTACTTGAAGTGGTCGGTGATGGTCGTCGACTGGCTGTCGATGCCAATGGCCGCTTCGATCTGAAGACAGGTATTGCGTACGCTGAGGCCATCAAAAAGTACAACCTCTTCTGGTACGAAGAAGTTGGCGATCCGCTGGACTATGAACTGCAGGCTGAGCTTGCAAACCACTATGAACTGCCCATGGCTACTGGTGAAAACCTGTTCTCCCATCAGGATGCTCGTAACCTGCTACGCCACGGTGGTATGCGCCCTGATCGCGATTACCTTCAGTTCGACTGCGCCCTGTCATACGGACTCGTCGAGTACATGCGTACCCTGAAAGTGATGGAAGAAATGGGTTGGTCTTCCCGCCGCGTAGTTCCGCATGGTGGCCACCAGATGTCCCTGAATATCGCAGCGGGCCTGCACCTGGGCGGTAACGAATCGTACCCGGACGTGTTCCAGCCTTTCGGCGGTTTCGCTGACGGGATTCGTGTGGAAAACGGCTATGTCGGTCTGCCGGATATTCCAGGTGTCGGCTTCGAAGCCAAGTCAGCCTTGTACGCAGTGATGCGTGAGCTGGGCGAAGGCTGATAGCCCTCGAACTGCGGTCTTTTTCAAGAGGCCGCAGTTATCAGGCGTCACCCACTGACGTTACGCCACATGCCCATCACAAAAATAAAATGAGGTGCTTCCGTGGAAATCTCCAAGACTCGCTGGTACAGCCAGCTGTATGTGCAGGTGCTGATCGGTATCGTAATCGGTGCAGCGATTGGTCACTTTGAACCGCAATTCGGAGCCAAGCTTCAACCTTTTGCAGACGGCTTTATCAGACTCATCAAAATGCTGTTGGCCCCTATTATTTTTGGCACCGTGGTTGTCGGTATCGCCAAGATGGGCAGCATCAAAGAGGTAGGGAGAATTGGCGTTAAATCGCTGCTCTACTTCGAGATTCTTTCAACCATCGCCCTGGTCATCGGCCTTGTTGTGGTTAACGTCGTAAAGCCAGGCGTTGGGATGAACATCAATGTTGACGCACTGGATGGCAGTGCCATCGCCAAGTACAGCCAAGCTGCCAGTGAGCAGGGTGGCACCGTCGATTTTTTCATGAACATCATCCCTCAAACTTTTGTCGGCGCGTTTTCGAATGGCGTCATGCTCCAGGTCATCCTGCTTTCGGTCTTGATGGGGGTTGCCCTGGTTCAAATGGGGGAAACCAGCAAACCGCTGATCAATACGATCGACCTGTTCCTGCAAGGGCTGTTCAAAGTCGTGGCAATGGTCATGCGGCTGGCTCCACTTGGTGCCGGTGCCGGTATGGCATTCACTATCGGCAAGTACGGGATCGGTACGCTACTGTCGCTCGGCCAGTTGCTGATTGCGCTCTACGTCACCACCCTGATCTTCATTGTGGTGGTGCTTGGAACGGTTGCCCGATGGTCAGGAATGCCTTTATTACAGTTTCTCCGGTACTTCAAGGACGAGATTCTCATCACGCTCGGAACCTGCTCGACTGAGGCTGTGCTTCCGCGAATGATGGTGAAACTTGAAAAGCTGGGCTGCAAGAAGTCGGTGGTTGGCATGGTGCTGCCAACTGGATACACCTTCAATGCGGATGGCACCTGCATTTACCTCACCATGGCGGCGATTTTTATCGCACAGGCAACCAATACGCCGCTGACGTTTATGGATCAGATGATTCTGTTGGGTGTTTTCCTGCTGACGTCGAAAGGCTCGGCTGGTGTGGCGGGTGCCGGGTTCATAACCCTTGCGGCAACACTTACAACCATCCACTCCATTCCGTTGGTAGGCCTTGTCCTGCTCTTGGGCATCGACAGGTTCCTCAATGAAGCGCGAGCAGTTACCAACCTGATTGGCAACGGTATCGGCACCATCGCCATTGCCAAGTGGGACAACTCGTTCGATGTAGAAGCCTGTGAGCGTGAAATCGCCGCGATGAAAAACGCAAAGGCGGAGCGTAGAGCGTTAGCAATGCAAAAGTAATCAACATCGCTTACCCGGTCATTCCTCTTCGGATAGGGCGCAATGACCGGTAGCTATTCGATGCCTCGTTCACATAGAACCATTCAAGCGAAGTTCTCAGTTGAATTGCGATGGAGCCGAAAAAATGATTGAGCGATCCCATCACGAACTACGTAAGGCGTTCGGTGATTTGCTTCATGGAACAGTCTGTAAATTTGCCGCATCCGTGTTCGATCCGATCTCCGTTCGAATGGCTTCTGACCTTGGTTTTGAGGTCGCTATCCAGGGTGGATCCGTCGCCTCGCTTCAAGTGCTTGGTGCCCCTGACATCTCGCTGCTCACTCTCGATGAATATGCAGAGCAAGTTTCCAGGGTTGGTCGCGCCAGCCAAATCCCAATCATTGGGGACGCTGACCATGGATTCGGAAATGCGCTCAATGTGATGCGAACAGTCACCGAGCTGCAGAAGGCCGGTGTTGCCGCGCTTACGCTAGAAGACACCCACCTACCGGCCAAGTACGACGAGCAATCGAACGTGCTCATCAGTATGGAGGAGGCCGCGAGCAAGATTTACGCTGCACGATTTGCCCGGTCAGATGATGCACTTAGCATCATCGCCAGGACGAATGTGGCCGTTACCACTTTGGAAGATTCCGTTGCACGTACCAAGGCCTATCAAAAAGCTGGAGCCGACGCGATTTGCCTCGTCGGAGTAAAGGATTTCCAACACTTGGAGGCGCACACCTCGCATCTTTCAGTGCCAATCATGCTGATTAATTATGGAAACCCTGCACTGAGCGATGTTGAGAAGCTGAGCGCAGCCAATGTGCGGATCGTGGTCAATGGGCATGCCCCATTTTTGGCTGCGATCAAAGCAAGTTACGAGGCATTGCGCGAGCAGAGCGGATTCAAAGGCGCAGAGCTATCCCTTCCAGAGCTGCTTTCAAAGTACACACTCTCGGACAATTACCGAGAGTGGGCAAAGACCTACTTGAAGTCAGAACACGATTCGAATTGAGCTTGAAACTGGTGAAATAAAGCGTCATGAAAAAGACAGTCCTGGCCTTCAGCCGCGTCTCACCCAGCCTGCTTGTAGTGGTCAACTAATCCCGGACACGACGTTAAGTTTTTCTTCGGCCCGAGCCGGTACCGGTGCTCGTCATCGACAAAGGCCTGCCGACAGCGGGTCTGCTAGCCCACGTCTTGATGACCAGGTTCGCCGACCATCTGCCGTTGCATCGCCAAGACGGTTTACCCGGATGACGATGAACGCATTGCTGCATTTAACAGGCATCTCCGCCGACCCGTTGGCGCCTCTTACACACTGCTGTACCGAAACACGGTCGCACTCCAATACTGGTTGCCGGTACCTTTTTGGCGAACCCATCCTTCGGCTACCAGTTGATTGGCGATCATTCGATTCATGAAGCCGTGACCGAGCAGCAGAACCGGTCCATCGCTGGCAAGGACGTGCAAGCGTTTGGCTGCCACACTGGCGCGCATCCTCGCAGTGCCGGCGGATTCGACGTTGCGTGAGTAACCGCACAGCCATAAGACTCGAAGGATAAATGCCCAGGTAAACGGCGATAGCCGCGGCCGTTTCCAATGACCACAAGGCAGTTGCGCTTCGCAGAAAAGTGCGTCTACCAGCGCAGGCTTCAGGCCGAGTGCCTGGACGGAGGTCAGCGCACGAGGCGCGCTGCTTGAAACAATCACCGTGGCGGTTGCGGCGAGTTGCATGCTGGCAGGCGGGACCGGGTGGTGGGTAATTTCGGATCGGTCGTATTGCTCGATCCAGTCTTTCATCTCGAGCGCTGAGACTCTGTCGGTTGTGGCCAGTTTTGGCTGGCCGTGACGCATCAGGATTATTTCCCGGCTCACAAATTGACGTCCTTGTTCTGGTGTGTGGTAAATGACCAGCAAATGCGGTTTCGGGAACTCAGGGTACGCCTCCCGTACCCGCACAAAACCGCACAATGAGGCTCGAGATTATCGGTTTTTGGACCAGGCGGTAATCCCGTTGGCGAAAGTCAGTTGTCGACCGTGACCGATGAGCTTTTTTTCTTCGAGGCGCGCGCACTGTGCTTTGCAAACCAGCCGTGATCACGGTACCACGCCACGGTGTCAGTGATTGTCAGCTCCAGCGCCCGGAAACTCAGGCCAAGCTCCTGCTCGCTCTTGCGGTGGTTGAAGCAGGTGCGGTCCTGCTCTCGTATCAACAGGCGCAACGTGGCCATGCTCAGCAGAATGGGCTTGCCGGTCAGGCGCGCATAGATCTCCTGCACAGCCGCCAGGGTGTATAGAAAGGGCAGCGGTAGTTGTCGAACGGGTGTCTTGACGCCCGCGATACGTCCTAGAACAGGGACCAGCTGACCCATCGTCATATGCCGGCCCGCCGCGAGATAGCGCTCACCTCGTCGGCCCTGTCTGGCGGCGGCAATCAGCGCCCATGCCACATCACGGGCATCGACAACGGAGAAGCTGCCAGGGATCAGCCCGGGCAACTTGCCGTTCACGACGTCGTTGACCAATTGTCCCGAGGAGGTCGGGCCAATGTCGCCAGGACCCCACATCCAACCGGGCAGGACCATGCAGGCATGCATCTCGGGATGTGCTTCCAGGAACGACAGGACGACACGGTCGGCGAGGATCTTGCTGCGGTAGTAGTCATCCGCGTCGGCGTCGGCCCGCAGGCATGTCTCATCGATCGACGAGCCAGGTGCGCCGTCGAGCACGGCGATGGAAGACGTATGGACGAACCGTCGTATACCGGCGCGCCAGGCCTGGTGAATCAGGTCCCGTGTACCGGCGACATTGATCTTTTCGAGTTCCTTCCAGTGGCTGCCGCCCTTGTAGTTGTCGCGAAAGTACGCCGCGGTGTGAAACACCGTATCGCAACCTTGCAGCGATGCTGCGAATGCATCGACATCGGCCATGTCACCCACGACCAGCTCCACCCCCGGCAGGTTGTTGAACTGCTGTTCACCCTTGGCTCTTGAGCGGACCAGGCCTTTGACCGTGTAGCCACGAGCGACCAATTCACGTACCAGGTTGTTGCCCAGCAAGCCGGTTGCTCCAGTAACAAATGCGCTGCGCATGGCTCAACCCTCACCCTGTTCGGCTGACGGCATCAACACCGCACTGTCGAAGAAGACCTCTTCACGGATGGCCAGCCCGTTTCTGAAGGTGAAGTGTGCGGCGTAGCGCACGGTAATATGGCGTCCATGGGGTGCAATCACCCGGCCTGGCAGCACCAAGGGTGCGGCGAAGGTGCCGGTCAGTAAGGCAGTCAGCGCCAAAAGATCGCCAGAGACCATGAATGGAGTGAAGGTCACCTGGGCATCGGGGAATGCGTAGAACAGCGCAGTCTCTCGTTTGCCCATGGATTCGCGACCGGTTTGAATCCCCATGCCGTCGAGGTAGATGAAGTCTTCGCTAACCAATGCAAGCATCGCCTCCACATCACGGCGATTGAAGGCGCTTGAGGCGCGTTGCGCATAGTCGTTGGGGCCAGTCGTCATTACAGTCCATTCCATTCGTTTCGAGGGCCTGTAGATATACCTTCGAGGCCTCTGCCGAAAAACAGCGACTACTGCATAATGGCTTTGCACATATGCAGACCAGGGAGGACAGGACGCATGGCGTTGCAAGCAAATTGGGACGATCTTCGTCTGCTGTTGGCCGTCTCGCGGCGTGGCAGCCTTCTTCAAGCTGGCCAGTTGCTGGGTATCGCGGCGTCTACCGTGTCCCGCCGCCTGACCCAACTTGAGGTCGCACTGGGCGAGCCACTCGTCGAGCGGGGCGTTGAAGGATGCTGGTTGACCTCGCGGGGCCAATCCCTCGTGGAAGTTGCCCAGGCGGCGGAAGCGGGCTTGAGGCGTCAAACCGCTGCAGGCATCTCCGAGCTGCACACAGAGCTGGCTGGCAGTGTTCTGGTCAGTGCGGGCGAGGGGTTCTCGTCTTGTGTGCTGGAGGCCGCGAGTCGCTTCACTTCTGTGCACCCGCGTTGCTCGGTGGAGCTGATGGTCACCGCCGACTTTCACAAGATCGTCCGCGGTGTGGCAGACATTGCTGTACGTACAGCTCATCTGGGTGAGCCGTCGCTGATTTATCGACCCATAGGCCGTCTCGCCTACGGTGTCTTTGCTGATGCGGGTTATCTGAAGCGGTTTCCAGGGGTGACTCCGGCCACTGCGGTCAATGTCGCCTTGCTTCCCCCGCTGGACATGTTGCCGCAAATGCGTGCGGCAAAGGCCGGGGGTCTGGACCGTGCGCAGATCAGCGTGAACTCGTTCGCCGTGCAGCTCGAATCGGTGAGGCGGGGTATGGGGGTGGCCGTTCTGCCTCGCATACTGGCGAAGGATCTGATCGGGTTGTTCCCGGATCTCCACCTTCCAGATATGGAGGTCTATCTGGTGACCCGGCCTCAGGCATTGAAGCAGGCCCACATCAAATGTTTTTTTGCCATTCTGGAGCAGGTGCTGCTCGAAGCCCTGTCCATGGAAAATGTCGAAGGTTAACTCTTGGGGGGAGACCTGCGCGGATCTTTTTCCAGCGCGCCCGATGTGCCAACCGCAAACAGCCAGGTTTAGCGTCCAATGCTGTTTGTAGGAGCGAGCTTGCTTGCGATGGTCGTTAACGATAACGCGTATTTACTGGCTAAACGCGGCGCTCTTGAGTCCATCGCGAGCAAGCTCGCTCCTACAGAGCCACATTTCCGTAACTGAACGGCATTGCGGTTCAGCGTCACCCTTCGACGGTCATGCGCATGGCCAGGCCCGCGAGGACCGTCCCCATCAGCCAGCGCTGCACGGTCTGCCACACGGGCTTGCGTGCGAGGAATGTCGCAATGGAGCCCGCCATGACGGCAATCAGGGCGTTGACGCTTACGCTGATGACGATCTGCGTAGAGCCAAGCACGATGGATTGCGCCAGCACGCTGCCGTGGCCGGCGGGGTCGATGAACTGGGGCAGCAGCGACAAATACATGACCGCGACTTTGGGATTCAGCAGGTTGGTGACAAACCCCATCATAAACAGCTTGCGCGGGTTGTCCTTGGGCAGGTCGCGCACCTGGAACGGAGAACGGCCGCCGGGCTTGACCGCTTGCCAGGCCAGGTAGAGCAGATAGAGCGCGCCGCCGAGTCGCAGGGCGTCATACGCATAGGGAACCGCCAGGACCAGAGCTGTGATGCCCAATGCGGCGCAAAACATATAAACGACGAAACCCGACGCCACGCCACCCAGGGAAATCAGTCCGGCCATTCGTCCCTGGCAGATCGATCGCGAGATGAGATAGATCATGTTCGGGCCGGGAGTCAGCACCATGCCGAGTGAAATCAGGCCGTAGGCAAGCAGGTTGGACAGTTCGGGCATGGCGTAACTCCTGAAGGAAGAGATAACGAACTGGAAGCTCCGCTAAATCTGAATAAAACGGTTTTCGCGATCTCTGAGGTATGCACCTGGATGGCGTGGACGATAGTAGGGCGGCCAAAGGGAGAACGTTAGATACAGATTGACTGACAAAACGTCATACAGCGGTCGCGGCACTTGATGTCGGCGGCTCGCGCCAGCCGGGCGATGGGCGCAGGATTGGCATTCCCTGGCCTCGCTATAGATGATGTGCTTGTTGGTTTAGTGCAGACGCCGGGAACGCCTACAGCATCAGCTTCCGGCTGAATTTGGTTTCCATCACGATGTGGGAGGCGGTGTAAAAACGTTTTTGAGCGCGACAGGTACTCAAAATCGGACGGGAGGTCGCGTTTCTACGCGAAATCCACATCTGCTGACATGCCGATAAATTTCAGATTTAACGTAGATGCGCATGCTTCAATTTTGATGAAGCGTTTTTACACACTCTGGGCCAGGAGCGGTCGCTGGGATGAAGCTGATACAACCAAAATCTACTTCCCTTCAAGCTTTCGTTTCAGTCGCCTTAGATCACTATTGACGATCAACTTATGGGCTGGACCTACCGGCAACATGTAGATGCGCCCAAAGACATTATGCGTTACGACAGATGATGTGATGGTGAACACTCGATCTGTTATCGAAAGGCAAACCATGACATCCAGATGCCGGTCACGTTCGGTCAGAACCAGTATGTCGGGGGCACTATGCTCCACCAGAAAGAAATCCAGCTGTTCGCCAGCGTGTATTGTCTCTCGCCTGGCGCCGGAGAATCCGCCGATCCGCTTCACGCCGAATAACGAGGAAATCGCGTCCCTCGTTCGGAACGCTAGCCGCATGAACAGTCCCGGTTCGGCCGTCATGATGTTCCAGGCGTCAAGAGTGGTTATTTCAACAGGGAGCGGAACCGACCTGCTGTCATAGTAATCAAGATCGGACAGTGCACGCAGAGTGTGAGCAGGTGATGTGGTAGCCAAACATTATCTCCTTCCGTGGGCCGACGGCGATTCCCGATAAAATCGGGAGCTGATGATCATGTAGCCATGCTACTTCATGATTACCCCCAAATTCGGTCAGTGTGTAGACCTGGATGCAAGTGCGACTACGACGAGATGTGCCACATCCTCGAAGGTGCACCGTGCGCCTGACCGATGCGGACGACATATCGTGCGAACAATCAGGCCTGTGCCTCGCCCGGGAACACCGGCAGCCCGTACGTCAACGCAAGGTCCAAGGCCGGTTACAAGGGGGTATAACTATCAGAACAAATGGCGGGTCACCCGGAATAGGCCCTCCAAAGATAGCGCCCGGGCCAGGCGCCCCAGACCTGATCGGCGCCTGCGGCGCGGAGCGATGTGATGAGTTCCAGAGCATGGCGATGGGCTCGCAAGGGCCTTCCTGGCTGCATCGGGCTGGCCTTGCTGGTCGCTCCACTGTGCGCCAGCGCCATGTTCAAGTGCCAAGCCGGGGACGGAGCCATCAGCTACACCAGCCAAGTCATCGCCAGCGCCCGCTGTACTCGCGTGAATGGCATGGCCGGTGCCAAGGCAATGACCCTGCCACGGCTTGTGCGGGACGACAACTCAGGCGCGGTGCGGGTTCGGGTGTACACCTTCATCCACAGGGGTATTCGTCAATATGTGAGCCGGCGCCCCGTCGGGATCTCCGCACGGGTCGATGTCCTTGAGCTCTATTACATCAAGGGCTGCTATCTGTGCATGGCGCCGAAGGATTTCAAGGTCGCCTCACTGCGCCTGGACACCCATTCCTATCGGCAGGAGATCGAAGCCGCTTCGGGGCATTATGGTGTCGACAGGGCGCTGATCCGCGCAGTGATACATGCCGAATCGGCGTTTCGCCCCAATGCCATTTCCGAAGCCGGCGCCCAGGGGCTGATGCAGTTGATGCCCGCCACCGCCGAGCGCTTCGCCGTGGACGATCCGTTCGACGCACGACAGAACATCCGTGGCGGCGTGCGCTACCTGGCTTGGCTGCTCAAGCGCTTCAACGGCAACCAGGTGCTGGCGTTGGCAGGTTACAACGCCGGCGAAGCGTCCGTGGTCGAGTACAACGGGGTGCCTCCCTACGCCGAGACGCAATCCTACGTCACCCTCGTGCAGTCCTTGACCGAACGCTATCGCAACCATCGTTAGTACCGTAGGGCGCATAACCCGGAACATAAAAACTGTTTTTTGCTCTGCAACGTAGCGTTCGGTAACGAGTTGCACGGTGTTGGCGTACCCGCCTGTCCATAAAAGGCGTTCTCCAGACAAAAAGCTTTTAAACAGGCCTTAAATTCAACGATTGGCACGGTATACGCATATATGTAACCAAGTGATTGTTGAACAATCATGATCGCCCTTACTGCTTCCACCTACCGAGGATACGAACATGCAAAAAGGTCTGATGGGCAAGAAAGCCACGCGCAACCTCGCGTGAACGGAGGGCGTGCAACAGTGAGTCAACCCAAGGAAAAAAGCCTGTCGCTACCGGACCAGGTCGCCATCGAGCTGCGCGAAGACATCATTGGCGGGCGTCTGTTACCAGGCATGCCACTGGTGGAAAGCGAGCTGGTCAACGCCTACAACGCCTCGCGCAACACCGTACGCGAGGCGCTGCACCAGTTGGGTCGCGAAGGCCTGACCAGCTATGTGCGCAACAAAGGCGTGATGGTGCGCCGAATGGGTATCGACGATGTGCGCGATATCTTCAAGGTCCGCCGCACGCTCCAATTGCAGGCGATCGCCGCGAGCAAGCCGTTACGCGAGTACCAGTCCGATCTGATGCGCGATGCCATCGAGGCGGCGCAACTGGCCCGGGATCGCGAGAACTGGCAAGCGTTCGGGACCCACAGCCTGCGTTTTCATCAACACATCGTCGGCCTGATGCGCAGCCCATTGTTCGACGAATTCTTCACTTACGTGGCGGCCCAGATGCGTCTGGTGTTTTCCAACGCTCCCAGCGAGGAAACATTCCAGAAACCCTGGCTTGAACGCGATCGGCATATTTACGACCTGCTGGGCGATGGCCGCAAGAAGGAAGCCGAGGAAGCCATGAGCAGCTATCTCAACGACTCCGAACTCGTGCTGCTGGATATTCTGAGCAGCCAACCAAAACACTGAAGAGAGGATCCATCATGTACAAGGATTATCCAGCGGCCTACCAAGTCAGCAAAGGCGCCGCATTGCAGGTAGACAAAGCGTTCTATGACCGCGTGCGCGAAAGCAGGGAAGGCCGCACGCTGGTTGAGCAATTCGAAGTGCCGATTCGCACCGGCCGCGCCTGGAAGGTGCCGGCGGGGCATGTGTTTCGCGTGACCACGCCTGTGGGGCCACAGGTCGGCGACTTCAACGTGTGGAGCGCCAACGATCCCCGCGAACGCATGTGGGCGGCCCGCACCCGTCAGTTGCAAGGCGCGCACGTCACCACCTACGACCGTTTGTGGTCGAACCTGCCGTTCCTGCGGCCGATGGTCACCATCACCGACGACAGCCTGGCCGGCTACGGCATCGACGAACATGGCGGCCGTTTGCACGATCTGCTCGGCACCCGCTGCGATCCTTACGTGAACAAGATGCTCACCGGCGAGGATTTCCATCACCATTGCCACTCCAACCTGACCCGCGCGGTGTTGCCGCACGGCCTGACCGAGTTCGACGTGCACGATGTGTTGAACATTTTCCAGTGCACCGGCCTCAATCACGACGACATGTACTTCATGAAGGCGTGCCCGGCGAAGCAGGGCGACTACCTGGAGTTCTTCGCGGAAATCGACCTGCTCTGCGCGCTGTCCACCTGCCCGGGCGGTGACCTGTCATTGCCGATGTGGGGCCCCGACGCGGAGGATCCGCTGAAGGTTTGCCGTCCTCTCGGCGTGGAAATCTACCGACTCGACGATTCGCTGCTGCAGGGTTGGAAACAGCCTGAGCGCGCCGCTTATAACGGTAACCACGGCTTGATGATTCCCAAGGCCGAGTGGGAAAAGTAAGGTTCTTCACGCAATCCCGGGAAACTGTAGGAGCGAGCTTGCTCGCGATGGTCTCAAGGGCACCGGGCTCATCCAGAATGAACGCGTTATCGTTAACGTCCATCGCGAGCAAGCTCGCTCCCACAGGGGTTATGTGTCGATCACAAAAACCGCGGAAAATCGGATCAATTGTAGGAGCGAGCTTGCTCGCGATGGTCTCAAGGGCACCGGGCTCATCCAGAATGAACGCGTTATCGTTAACGTCCATCGCGAGCTCGCTGCCACAGGGGTTATGTGTCGATCACAAAAT
>NZ_JAGYGN010000040.1:0-43928 GCF_019947515.1 Pseudomonas sp. A-B-19 | reverse complement strand
GAGACAGATGGAGTGTCAGTTGACACCGTCGTGCCTGGCACTCCATCGCGAGCAAGCTCGCTCCTACAGGGATCTTCATTATTCGTTCCAATCGGTTTAACACCATGAATACATCAACTGCCAAAGCTCACATGGACATTGCCCAACCGCTGCGCAAAAGCCGCGTGAGCAATCCCGGCTGGTTTCTGGTCAGCCCTTCGGTAGCGCTGCTGCTGTTGTGGATGATCGTGCCGCTGGGCATGACCCTCTACTTCTCGATGATCCGCTACAACCTGCTCAATCCGGGTGAAAACGAATTTGTCGGGCTGGAGAACTTCTCTTATTTCCTGACGGACTCGGGCTTCCTGCCCGGCGCCAGCAACACGCTGTTGCTGGTGGGCAGCGTGCTGCTGATCAGCGTGGTGTTCGGCGTGCTGATCAGTGCGTTGCTGGAGGCCAGTGAGTTTTTCGGTCGCGGCATCGTGCGGGTGCTGCTGATTTCGCCGTTTTTCATCATGCCCACGGTGGGCGCGCTGATCTGGAAGAACCTGATTTTCCATCCGGTGTCGGGGATTCTCGCCTACGTCTGGAAGCTGTTCGGCGCGCAACCGGTGGACTGGCTGGCGCACTACCCGCTGCTGTCGATCATCATCATTGTCTCGTGGCAATGGCTGCCGTTCGCCATCCTGATCCTGATGACCGCCATGCAGTCCCTCGACCAGGAACAGAAAGAAGCCGCGCGCCTGGACGGCGCCGGGCCCATCGCGATTTTCTGGCACCTGACATTGCCACACCTGGCGCGGCCGATTGCGGTGGTGGTGATGATCGAAACCATCTTCCTGCTCTCGGTCTTCGCCGAGATCTTCACCACCACCAACGGCGGCCCCGGCTACGCCTCGACCAACCTCGCCTACCTGATCTACAACCAGGCGCTGGTGCAGTTCGACGTCGGCATGGCCTCGGCGGGCGGCTTGATCGCCGTGGTCATCGCCAACATCGCCGCGATCATTCTGGTGCGAATGATCGGCAAAAACCTGACCGACAAAGCCTGAGGCCTGCCATGACTCTTCAACAATCCCGTCGTTTGCAAAGCCTTCTGCTCGGTACGTTGGCCTGGGCCATCGCGATCCTGATTTTCTTTCCGATCTTCTGGATGGTACTGACCAGTTTCAAAACCGAAATCGGTGCCTTTGCCACGCCGCCGCAGTTCATCTTCACACCGACGCTTGCGAACTACCTGCACATCAACGAACGCAGCGATTACTTCAGCTTTGCCTGGAACTCGGTGGTGATTTCCTTCAGCGCCACGGCCCTGTGCCTGCTGATCGCGGTGCCGGCGGCCTACTCCATGGCGTTCTACGAAACCCAACGCACCCGAGGCACGTTGCTGTGGATGCTCTCGACCAAGATGTTGCCGCCGGTGGGCGTGCTGATGCCGATCTACCTGCTGGCCAAGAGTTTCGGGCTGCTCGATACGCGCATTGCACTGATCGTCATCTACACCCTGATCAATCTGCCGATCGTGGTCTGGATGATTTACACCTACTTCAAGGACATCCCCAAGGACATACTCGAAGCCGCGCGCCTGGACGGCGCAACGCTGGCCCAGGAAATGCTCCGGGTGTTGCTGCCCATCGCCAAGGGTGGCCTGGCCTCCACGGTGCTGCTGTCGCTGATCCTGTGCTGGAACGAGGCCTTCTGGTCGCTGAACCTGACCTCATCGAAAGCCGCACCGCTGACCGCGTTGATCGCCTCGTACTCAAGCCCCGAAGGGTTGTTCTGGGCCAAGTTGTCGGCGGTGTCGACCCTGGCCTGCGCGCCGATCCTGATCTTCGGCTGGATCAGCCAGAAACAACTGGTACGCGGCCTGTCGTTCGGCGCCGTGAAATGAATCGAAAGCAAAAGATCGCAGCCTGCGGCAGCTCCTACACAGGACGGCCGGCGGTCCCCCTGTAGGAGCTGCCGCAGGCTGCGATCTTTTGATCTTAAAAAACAACAAACGGAGGCCCATGATCATGGCCAACCTGAAAATCAGGAATCTGCAAAAAGGCTTCGAAGGCTTTTCCATCATCAAGGGCATTGACCTGGAAGTGAATGACAAGGAATTCGTGGTCTTCGTCGGCCCGTCGGGCTGCGGCAAATCCACGTTGCTGCGGCTGATCGCAGGGCTGGAAGAAGTCAGCGGCGGCACCATCGAACTCGATGGCCGCGACATCACCGAAGTGAGCCCGGCCAAGCGCGACCTGGCGATGGTGTTCCAGACCTACGCCCTGTACCCGCACATGAGCGTGCGCAAGAACATGTCGTTCGCCCTCGACCTCGCCGGCGTGGCGAAAGCCGAAGTGGAGAAAAAGGTCAGCGAAGCGGCGCGCATCCTCGAACTGGGGCCGATGCTGGAGCGCAAACCCAAGCAACTGTCCGGTGGCCAGCGCCAGCGCGTGGCAATTGGCCGCGCCATCGTGCGCAACCCGAAAATCTTCCTGTTCGACGAACCGTTGTCCAACCTCGATGCCGCCCTGCGCGTGCAGATGCGCCTGGAGCTGTTGCGCCTGCACAAGGAACTGCAAGCCACGATGATCTACGTGACCCACGATCAGGTCGAAGCGATGACCATGGCCGACAAAGTTGTCGTACTCAATGGTGGGAAAATCGAGCAAGTCGGCTCGCCGCTGGACCTCTATCACCAGCCGGCCAACCTGTTTGTCGCGGGGTTTCTGGGCACGCCGAAAATGGGCTTTCTCAAAGGCAAGGTCACACGCACCGACAGCCAGAGCTGCGAAGTACAACTGGACGCCGGTACCCGCATCAGCCTGCCCTTGAGCGGCCGGCATCTGAGCGTCGGGAGTGCGGTAACGCTGGGCATCCGCCCCGAGCATCTGGAACTGGCCAAACCCGGCGACTGCACCTTGCAGGTCACCGCCGATGTCAGCGAGCGCCTGGGCAGCGACACCTTCTGCCACGTCCTGACGTCGTCCGGCGAAGCCCTGACCATGCGTGTTCGCGGCGATCTGGCCAGCCGTTATGGCGAAACCCTGGGCCTGCACCTGGATGCGCAACACTGCCATTTATTCGATGCCGATGGCGTGGCACTGACCCGCCCGTTGCGCGTTGCTGCCTGATTTCAGAGAGCCTGCGATGAAACTGAACAAACTGAACCTCAACCGCCTCGCGCCTGAAGTGGTCCTGCCCGCCTACGCGTTGGGCGATACCCGCCAAGGCATCGCGCACATCGGCGTCGGCGGTTTCCATCGCGCCCATCAGGCGTTTTACACCGATGCCCTGATGAACACCGGAGAAGCGCTGGACTGGGCAATCTGTGGTGTCGGCCTGCGCGCCGAGGACCGCCGCGCCCGTGACGATCTCAAGGAGCAGGACTACCTGTTCACCTTGTTCGAACTTGGTGATAACGACGACACCGAGGTGCGGGTGATCGGCGCCATTCGCGACATGTTGCTGGCTGAAGACGACGCCCAGGCGCTGATCGATAAACTGGCGAGTCCCGAGATCCGTATCGTCTCGCTGACCATCACCGAAGGCGGTTACTGCATCGACGACAGCACCGGCGAGTTCATGGCGCACTTGCCGCAGATCCAGCATGACCTGGCGCACCCGAATGCGCCGAAAACCGTGTTCGGTTTCCTCTGTGCCGCACTGGCCAGGCGTCGCGCCGCCGGCACAGCAGCTTTCACCCTGATGTCCTGCGATAACCTGCCGCACAACGGTGCCGTCACCCGTAAGGCCCTGCTTGCCTTCGCCGCCTTGCACGACGGCGAACTGCGCGACTGGATCGACGCCAACGTCAGTTTCCCCAACGCCATGGTCGACCGCATTACACCGATGACCAGCACTCGGCATCGCCTGCAACTGGCCGACCAGCATGGGCTGGACGATGCCTGGCCGGTGGTCTGCGAACCCTTTGTGCAATGGGTGCTGGAAGACAAGTTCGTCAACGGTCGCCCGGCCTGGGAAAAGGTTGGCGTGCAGTTCACCGACGACGTCACGCCCTACGAAGAAATGAAGATCAAGCTGCTCAACGGCAGTCATCTGGCGCTGACGTACCTGGGATTCCTGAAGGGTTACCGCTTTGTCCATGAGGTCATGAACGACCCGCTGTTCGTGCGCTACATGCGCGCCTACATGGACCTGGATGTGACGCCGCAGTTGCCGGCGGTGCCGGGAATCGACCTGACCGAGTACAAGGACACCCTGGTGACGCGCTTCTCCAATCAGGCGATTGCCGATCAACTCGAACGGGTGTGTTCGGACGGCTCGTCGAAGTTTCCGAAATTCACCGTGCCGACCATCAACCGCTTGATCGCCGATGGCTGCGAGACCAAACGCGCAGCGTTGGTGGTGGCGGCGTGGGCGCTATACCTCAAGGGAGTGGATGAACATGGCGAGACCTATTCGATACCGGACCCGCGCGCGGCGTTCTGCCAGGCGCTGGTGACCGATGACGCGCTGATTACCCAGCGTTTGCTGGCGGTCGAGGAGATTTTTGGTACGGCGATTCCCCGCTCGCCGGAGTTTGTCGCGGCGTTCGAGTGGTGCTGCAACAGTTTGCGCGAGCTGGGGGTGTCGCGGACTCTGGAACGAGTTTTGGCGTAAGTCCTGCGGTGGAGCTGCTGCCGTCTTCGCGGGCAAGCCCGCTCCCACAGGGGGCTTCAGCGGACGCAAGTTTTGTGTTCAACAACAAACCCTGTGGGAGCGAGCTTGCTCGCGATGGCGGCTGGACAGTCAGTAGAGATACTCAATGCTCAACGATATCGACCCGACGATCCAAGGATCCTGCATGACAACCCGACAACTCTTCCTCGGCATCGACTGTGGCACCCAGGGCACCAAGGCCATCATCCTCGACGCAGCCAGCGGTGCGGTGCTCGGCCAGGGCGCCGCCAGCCACAGCCTGATCAGCGGCGCCAATGGCCGCCGTGAACAGGACACCCAGCAGTGGCTGGAAGCCTTCGCCACGTCCACCCGCCGCGCGTTGCTCGCGGCCAGGGTCGATGGCCAGGCGATCCTCGGCATTGGCGTGTCCGGCCAGCAACATGGCCTGGTGCTGCTCGACGATCAGGGCAAGGTGCTGCGTGCGGCCAAGCTCTGGTGCGACACCGAAACCACCCCGGAAAATGACCGCCTGCTGGCCCATCTGGGCGGCGAAAAGGCTTCGCTGGAACGCCTCGGCGTAGTCATCGCGCCGGGCTACACCCTGTCCAAACTGCTATGGACCAAAGAGCAGCATCCGGAGGTGTTTTCCCGCATCGCCCGCATCCTGCTGCCCCACGACTACCTCAACCATTGGCTCACCGGTCGCAGCTGCAGCGAGTACGGCGATGCCTCGGGCACCGGGTATTTCAATGTGCGTACGCGCCAGTGGGATTTGCAATTGTTGCGTGACATCGACCCGAGCGGACGCCTGCAAGCCGCCCTGCCGGAGTTGATCGATGCCCACCAGGCAGTCGGCACGATTCTGCCGGGGATCGCCGAACACCTGGGCATCAACCCGCGGGCACTGGTGTCCAGTGGTGGCGGCGACAACATGATGGGTGCCATTGGCACCGGCAACATCCAGCCCGGGGTAATCACCATGAGCCTCGGTTCGTCGGGTACGGTGTACGCCTATGCCGATCAACCGAACGTCGCCCCGCAAGCGGCGGTTGCCACGTTCTGTTCTTCGAGCGGTGGCTGGCTGCCTTTGATCTGCACCATGAACCTGACCAATGCCACCGGCCTGATTCGCGACCTGCTGGACCTCGACATCGATCAGTTCAATGAGCTCGTTGCCCAGGCGCCGATCGGTACCGAAGGCGTTTGCATGCTGCCGTTTTTCAACGGCGAGCGGGTGCCTGCCCTGCCCCATGCCAGCGGCAGCCTGTCAGGCCTGACCATGTCCAACCTGACCCGGGCCAATCTGTGCCGTGCGGTGGTCGAAGGCACGACGTTCGGTTTGCGTTACGGACTGGACCTGCTACGCAGCAATGGCTTGCAAAGCCGCAGCATTCGGCTGATCGGCGGTGGTTCCAAAAGCGCGGTGTGGCGGCAGATCGTCGCCGACACCATGAACACCCCGGTGATCTGCACCGAACAAAGTGAGGCCGCGGCCCTCGGTGCGGCGATCCAGGCGGCCTGGTGCGTATCCCGGGCAAACGGGCACGACGGCAGCCTGGCGGACTTGTGCGAGCGCTGCGTCAAACTCGACCCGGCCAGTGAAACCCTGCCGGGCGCCAACAATGTGCAAGCCTGCCAACAGGCGTATGAACGCTATCGACAGCATGTCGTAACCCTTTGAAGAGTGAACAACTATGTACCTGGTGTGTGGCGAAGCGCTGTTCGATTTTTTCAGTGAAAACGACGCCAGCGGTCTGGCGTCCAAAGTGAACTTCAAAGCCATTGCCGGTGGTTCGCCGTTCAATGTGGCGGTGGGCTTGCGCCGATTGGGCGTTGACGCGGCGCTGTTGGCCGGGTTGTCCACCGACTACCTGGGCCGTCGCCTGCTGCAAGTGTTGCAGGATGAAGGCGTGCGCCAGGACTTCCTGGTGGATTTCTCCGCGCCAACCACCCTGGCGATGGTCGCGGTCGGGGCCAATGGCTCGCCGCAGTACAGCTTCCGTGGCGAGGGCTGCGCGGACCGACAATTGCAACCGGAGCACCTGCCGGCACTCGGGCCAGAGGTACGCGGCCTGCATATCGGCTCGTTTTCCCTGGTGGTGCAGCCGATTGCCGACACCCTATTGGCCCTGGTGCGCCGGGAAAGCGGCCAGCGCCTGATCAGCCTCGATCCGAACGTGCGCCTGAATCCGCAGCCGGACATTGACCTGTGGCGTAACCGGGTCGCGACGCTGGTGGAGCTGGCTGACCTGATCAAGGTCAGCGACGAGGACCTGCATCTGCTGTATCCCGACCAGGATCCGGCGCGGGTGATCGAAGGCTGGTTGCAGCACCGTTGTCAGCTGGTGTTCCTGACCCGGGGTGGCGAAGGCGCCAGCGTATTCAGCCGGGCTCACGGTTCGTGGTCGGCTCCCGCCTGTGCGGTAAAAATCGCCGACACCGTGGGCGCGGGCGATACTTTTCAGGCCGCGCTGATCACTTGGCTATCCGAACAGCAACTGGATTCGGTAGAGGGTGTGAAGCAACTTGGCCGCGAGCAGATCGACCGCATGCTGAAGTTCGCGGTCCAGGCGGCGGCGCTGACGTGCAGCAAGACCGGGCCGGATTTGCCTTATCGGCAGCAACTGGATTTGCGCTGAATTCGAGGGTCTCATCGCGAGCACGCTCGCTCCCACAGGGTTTCGGGTCGTTCACAACATTTGTGTCGACGCTCCGGCATTGTGGGAGCGAGCTGGCTCGCGATGGTCTTAACTGATACACAGGATCGCGCGTCCGCGACAGACGGCGTTCAGCCGGGTTAACCCTCGTTTAACCGTGCGGTCCAACACTTCACTGGACCGCACGCCCTCAGACTGTTCTGACGCCCAGTGCGGCAGGTTCGACAAGCCACACATCGAACTGACTTTCCGTCCGCACCGGAGATCGCTGATGAACACTCGCACCCTGCTGGTTACCGCCGCCCTCGCCTGCACCGCGTTTGCCGGTCTGGCTCAGGCCAATGACACCACTGACTCTCAAGCCGTGCCCTATCACTACGGCATGCCATTGCATGTCAGCAAAGTGATTTCACTGACCGAGCCGGACACCCTGGAGTGCAAAGTGGTAGATGCCGAGATGAAGTACATCGATGACACGGGAAAACCCGCAGAAATTACCTACCGCAAACTGTCCGACGCCTGCGAAAACCAGAGCTGACCGAAAAGTCTGATTTTCTGGCGGTTGCCGTTGAACTGGCGCTGGGCCTGGCGCTCTTCCAGACCCGGCGCCTGTCCGTGGAACTCGAAACCGCAGGTTAAAGCGCTTTGCCCAGCATCGAGTGTGGCTCGACCTCTACGTGCTGCTGTCTGGCGCGCAGTTGGGCAATCAACTCGTTTATTTCCCGACAGCCATTGAGCCCGGAGGCATCGATGCCAGTGACCAATAGATCGAGCTGATCGGTTTGCCCGTCTGCATAGACCTTGACGGTCATCGACAGATCCGGTGACAAGGTGCACTGGCAGCGCTTGGGTAGAAAACTGCTTTCGATGATGTTGCGAAGTTCCAAGGCAGAAAGAAACATGGCGACCTTCTCCTTTGTGAGACTGCCAATGATGGTCAATGCTCGCTCATGTGAAATCCCGGCAAGCTTCAAGACAGCTACAGCATAAAACATGCCCTGGATTTCGCTGCGCAGCTCATCGGCAATTCAAGGGTTTAGGCAAGTCACCCGTGAAACCTGTCATGCAGTTTGCAAAAAGCCCCCTTTGTGACCGTGCAATTTGCAGGCTGGGCGCTGCGGGTTTGCTTTCACTGCACACGGCAGTGAGAATGCCGCCCTTCACTTCAGGCAAGGAGGCAACCATGAGATCTTTGACTACGCACGCGACACTCGGACTATTCGCGCTCGGACTGACGGGCCTGGCACACGCAGCCAAACTCGAAGACATCGCGCCCTATCCGAAGGCCGAAAGCGGGTTTACCCGCCAGGTGATCCACCTCGTGCCACAGGCCCGGGAAAAAGACTTCCAGGTCGAGATCCTGGCCGGCAAGATGATGACCGTCGACTGCAATAACCCGCGTCTGGGCGGCATTCTCGAGGAGAAGAACCTCGAGGGCTGGGGCTACCCGTTCTATCGCCTGGAGAACGTCATTGGCCCGATGAGCACGCTGATGGCCTGCCCGGACGGCACGCGCAAACAGGATTTCGTACCGGTGGTCGGTGACGGCTTCCTGCTGCGTTACAACAGCAAGCTGCCGCTCGTGCTGTACGTACCCAAGGGCATCGAAGTGCGCTACCGGATCTGGTCGGCGTCGAACAAGGTCGAGAAAGCCGTTCAGGAATAACCCGGCCATCCGGCGGACCCTTTTAGCGCCCGCTGTCGGCCTGCCCGGGTGTCATGCCGGAGCGCCACTCAACGCAGCTCGCTCGGCCACATGCCCCAGGCTGTCGAAATTGATGTTGGCACCCGAGTCGATGGCGACCAGGGTCTGCCCCAAGGCACCGGTCTGCGCGACGTATTTCTTGATCCCGGCCACCGCCAGCGCACCGGAAGGTTCGGTGATCGAGCGGGTATCGTCGTAGATATTCTTGATCGCGGCACAAAGCTCGTCGTTGCTGACCGTCACCACCTCATCGACGCAGAACCGGCACACCTCAAACCCGTAAGCGCCGATCTGCGCCACCGCCACCCCGTCGGCAAAGGTGCCGACGCTGGGCAGGATCACTCGCTCACCAGCCAGCAACGCGGCTTGCAGGCATGCGGAATGCTCCGACTCGACGCCGATGATGCGCACCTCCGGTCGCAGGTATTTGACGTAAGCGGCGATGCCTGCGATCAGCCCCCCGCCTCCCACCGGCACGAAGATCGCATCCAGCGGCCCTTGATGCTGGCGCAGGACTTCCATGGCCACCGTGCCTTGCCCCGCGATCACCTGCGGGTCGTCGAAAGGCGAAACAAAGGTGCGACCGGATTCCTCGGCCAGGTCCAGCGCATAGGCCAGGGCAAACGGAAAACTTTCGCCATGCAATACCGCATCGGCACCGCGACTGCGCACCCCGATGACCTTCAATTGAGGTGTCGTGCAGGGCATGACGATGGTGGCATCGATTCCCAACTCCCTTGCCGCCAGCGCTACGCCCTGGGCATGATTGCCGGCAGAAGCCGTGACCACGCCACGAGCCTTTTGCGCTTCGCTCAGTTGCACCAGCTTGTTGTAGGCGCCGCGGATCTTGAAGGAGAAGGTCGGTTGCAAGTCTTCGCGCTTGAGCAGGACCTGATTGCCCAAGGCTTCAGACAAGGCCGGCGCCGCTTGCAACGGCGTGCGCACGGCCAGTTCATACACCGGCGCGGCAAGGATTTTTTTGACGTAGCGTTCAAGCAGGGCTTGCTGGTCGGTTGTAAAGCTCATGGTCGTCTCCTGACATTGATCGGGGCCCGGGAGACAGAAAGTAAGAACCCGCCTCAAGGGCGGGTTGGGTGCTGCAGTCGTGAGCTAGCCCGCCAAATGAGGAATGGCGGTAATAATGCTTGGCTGGCAGCGCGATACAGTGGAAGTCATGGCTAGAAATTAGCCGGGCGGTGGTGGCAAGTCAATGGCAAATTTTTGTAGATGCCTTTAGTCAGCCGGCAACTTCAACCCGACTTTATAAACACCACCGTTCTCCTCATCGGTCAACACATACAAATAGCCGTCCGGCCCCTGCCGCACATCGCGAATGCGTTTTTTCAACTCCCCGAGCAAGCGCTCCTCGTGCACGACCTTGTCGCCATCGAACTCCAGGCGGATCAGTTCCTGGCTGGCCAACGCGCCGATAAACACGTTGCGCTGCCAGGCCTTGAAACGTTCGGCATCGTAGAACGCCATGCCACTCAGGCCGGGGGATTTTTCCCAGACATGGTTCGGGGCAACGGTGCCTTCGACGGTATCACCCCTGGCTTCGGGAATCGGTAGACCGGAGTAGTTGATGCCATGGGTCGCCAGCGGCCAGCCGTAGTTTTTGCCACGCTCGATGATGTTGATTTCATCGCCACCCCGGGGGCCGTGTTCGTTTTCCCACAGCGTGCCGTTCCACGGGTTGAGCGCCGCGCCTTGCGGATTGCGCTGCCCGTAGGACCAGATCTCCGGGCGCACGTTGGCCTGGCCGACAAAGGGGTTGTCCTTGGGCACCGTGCCGTCCGGGTGTATCCGCACCACCTTGCCCTGCAGTTTGTCGAGGTCCTGGGCGGTCGGGCGGTCGTTGTTTTCCCCCAGGGTCACGAACAGATAGCCGTCGCGATCGAACACCAGCCGCGAGCCGAAATGGTTGCCCACCGAGAGCTTGGGCTCCTGACGCAGGATCACGTGGAAGTCCTTGAGCGCCGTCATATCGTCGGAGAGCCGGCCGCGCCCCACCGCAGTACCGGCCTTGTTGGCCTCACCACCCCCTTCGGCATAGGACAGATAGACCGTCCGGTCCTGATTGAAATCCGGTGACAACGCCACGTCCAGCAAGCCGCCCTGCCCCTTGGCCCAGACCGTTGGCACGCCATCGAGCGGTGCTGACAGCTTGCCGTCGGCGGTCACCCATCGCAGGTTGCCGGGTCGTTCGGTTACCAGCATGCCTTTACGGTCCGGCAGGAATGCCAGGGCCCATGGGTGCTCCAGCCCCGTCACGACGGGGATGACCTCGAGGGTGCCTGCTTCGCTTTTCATCGTCTGGGCGGGCGCGGCAAGCACAGGAACAGTGGCGCTGATCAATACGCTGGCGCAGAGGATTGCCAACAGTTTTTTGCGCAACATGCAGGATTCCTTTTCCGATGGACATGAGGTTTGGTGAAAAGTAGCGGGCAGAGGTGTGATGCCTGCTACTCAACGGTCGTTGGTGCCGGTGTCTCGCGGGGCAGGATTGGGAATGAATGTCGGTGGACTGGCGGGAGCGGGCCGGTCGGGATAGCGATTACCGATGCCACCGTTGTCCAGCGTCGGCGAGCGCTGGACCGGCATGGTATTGGGTCCGCGTATGGCCGGGGCGCCGGGTTGAGTGCCTTGCATGCTGTTGGGGTTGGCCCGGTGGATCGGACTGTTGTAAGGGTTGTTGTCGGTGCGGCCCGGCAGGTTCTGGGCCAATTGCCACGAAACAGAGGCATCGGCCTGGGCCAGTGGGCCCAATACGCTACTCAGGGCCAGCGCAATGGCGCCAAACACGTATCGGTTCATGGGGTGCCTCTCTACGTCGCGTGGATAAGGTCTTCGATACCACGCTACGCCCGGGGTTCGGTTTTGTTAACAAAAACCTCCCCGGCAAGATGTAACAGGCTGGATGTTTCGGCCTCATCGTCGGAACGCCGCCCGAATACACCTTTCAAATCAGAATAAAGACCACCAGCAGCCCGGCAAAGATCGACCACTTTGCAAGGTAGTAAAGCGTGCGATTGCGCTTTTTCAGTTGCTTGCCGTGCAGGCGAACCTTGTAGATCCTGCTGAACAGCCGGTTGAGCCCGCCGGTCCTGTCGCCCGCCTCGTTCGGCGCGCCTGCCGCCGACATGACCGTGCGGCTGAACCAACGATTGAATGCCGCAGCCCACCGATACTTCATCGGCCGCTCGACGTCGCAGAACAGGATGATGCGATTGTGCTGCGTGGTGTTCTCTGCGTAATGAATGTAGGTCTCATCGAACATCACCGCCTCGCCATCGCGCCAGTGGTAGTTCTGCCCATCGACATTGATGTAGCAGCCGGCAGCGTTGGGTGTTTCCAGGCCCAGGTGATAGCGGTAGGAACCGGCATACGGGTCGCGGTGGCGCACCAGCCTGGAGCCCGGTGGCAACTCGGCGAACATCGCCGCCTTGATCGAGCCAATGCCTTGCACCAGTTCCGTGGTGCGCGGGCAGAGCTTCATGGCCGATGGGTGACTATCGCCGTACCACTTGAGATAGAAGCGCTTCCAGCCGGTCTTGAAAAACGAGTTGAAACCGACGTCGTCGTATTGGTTCGAACGCTTGATTTCCCCGGCGTGAAGCAGATTCCGGCCTTCGGCACGGATTTCTTCCCAATGCGCCTGCAGCGGGCTCAGGTCGGGAAAGTCGGCCGGGTCGAGATAAGGCTTGCTGGGGATTTTCGAAAACAGATAAAGAAAGCAATTGATCGGTGCCAGAAACGTCGAGTGATCACTCAACTGGCGGCCCAGCTTGTGGCGCACCTGACCGCGCAGGTGGACATACGCAATGGAGACAACGTAGATAACGGCAATGATGAGTTTCACGGAAATAGTCACAGGTCGGAAATAAACAAACTGCACCCTCCCGGGTCTTGTGCAGCGACTGATTACGAAACAGCGGCCCGGTAGTGCCATCGAGCCTTGCCGATGGTCGGTTTTCGGCTGACGGATGGCATTTTAGCCACAGTTTGTAACCAATAGTTAACCTGCAACTGCGAAAATGTGTCCGCAAAATCCGCCAAGACGTTGCCGTGGTCTCAACGCTCTATCGCTTAAAGAGCCAGACCAGTACAATTGCCGCCAAACTTTACGTGCCTCTTTCGCTGACGACGGGAAAACCCGCTTTCAGCGCACTTTGATTCGGGTCAAGCGCGGCAATGCCGCACCCCTGGCTACTCTGAATGCTTCGCAGGAAAAACCTTTGATTTCTACAGCTAACATCACGATGCAGTTCGGCGCCAAGCCGCTCTTCGAAAACGTTTCGGTCAAGTTCAACGGTGGCAACCGTTACGGTCTGATCGGCGCCAACGGTTGCGGCAAGTCGACCTTCATGAAGATTCTCGGCAATGACCTCGAGCCGTCCGGCGGCCAGGTCATGCTGGAACCGAACGTGCGCCTGGGTAAATTGCGCCAGGACCAGTTCGCCTACGAAGAATTCACCGTGATCGACACCGTGATCATGGGTCACGAAGAGCTGTGGAAGGTCAAGGCCGAGCGCGACCGCATCTACTCGCTGCCGGAAATGAGCGAAGAAGACGGCATGGCCGTGGCCGAGCTGGAAACCGAGTTCGCCGAAATGGACGGCTACACCGCCGAATCCCGTGCCGGTGAACTGCTGCTGGGCCTGGGTATTCCTCTGGACCAGCATTTCGGCCCGATGTCCGAAGTGGCTCCGGGCTGGAAGCTGCGGGTGTTGCTGGCCCAGGCACTGTTCTCCGATCCGGAAGTGCTGTTGCTCGACGAACCGACCAACCACCTGGACATCAACACCATTCGCTGGCTGGAAACGATCCTCAAGGCGCGTAACAGCACCATGATCATCATTTCCCACGACCGTCACTTCCTCAACAGCGTCTGCACTCACATGGCCGACCTGGACTACGGTGAGTTGCGCCTGTTCCCGGGCAACTACGACGAGTACATGACCGCGGCGACCCAGTCCCGCGAGCAACTGCTGTCGGACAACGCCAAGAAGAAAGCCCAGATCTCCGAACTGCAAACGTTCGTCAGCCGCTTCTCGGCCAACGCCTCGAAAGCCAAGCAGGCCACTTCCCGCGCCAAGCAGATCGACAAGATCCAGCTGGCCGAAGTCAAGCCATCGAGCCGCGTGAGCCCGTTCATCCGCTTCGAACAGACCAAGAAACTGCACCGCCAGGCCGTGACCATCGAGCAGATGTCCAAGGGCTTCGATGGCAAGACCCTGTTCAAGAACTTCAGCTTCACCGTCGAAGCCGGCGAGCGCGTGGCGATCATCGGCCCGAACGGTATCGGCAAGACCACCCTGCTGCGCACCCTGATGGGTGAGCTGACCCCGGACGCCGGCTCCGTGAAATGGACCGAAAGCGCGGAGCTGGGCTACTACGCTCAGGACCACGCCCACGACTTCGAAGACGACGTCAGCCTGTTCGACTGGATGGGCCAGTGGACCCAGGGCGAGCAGATCATTCGCGGCACCCTGGGCCGCATGCTGTTCTCCAACGACGAGATCCTCAAGTCGGTCAAGGTCATCTCCGGTGGTGAGCAAGGCCGCATGCTGTTCGGCAAGCTGATCCTGCAAAAGCCCAACGTGCTGGTGATGGACGAACCGACCAACCACCTGGACATGGAATCCATCGAGTCGCTGAACCTGGCGCTGGAGAACTATCCGGGCACGCTGATCTTCGTCAGCCACGACCGTGAGTTCGTATCGTCCCTGGCCACCCGCATCATCGAGTTGAGCCCTAATGGCGTAACCGACTTCAGCGGCACCTACGACGACTACCTGCGTAGTCAGGGTGTGGTGTTCTAAGGCAACTACAGGCCTTTAGTTGCAAGCTTCAAATGAAAAGCCCTGTCCTGGTGACGGGGCTTTTTGCATTCCGGGCCAAGGTTTCTTGTTGGTGCATGAATAATCGCGAGCAAGCTCGCTCCCACAGGGGAGTGCATTCCAAATGTGGGAGCGACGGTGCGGCGATCCGACTTGCTCGCGATGAGGCCATGAAGAACAGCGATAATGTCACGGCAAAAAGTAGTTAGCCTGCTTTCTTTTATCCCACCGCCACGCCATGATGCAGTTCTCCCACCGCCGCCAGCGAACGAGCCCTCATGTCTGTGCAGCAAGCTGCCCCGCAAAGCGCCATGGCGATCACCCTGCAGATCGTCTCCATCGTCTTCTATACCTTCATCGCCTTCCTCTGCATCGGTTTGCCGATTGCGGTACTGCCGGGTTATGTCCACGAGCAGCTCGGGTTCAGCGCTATCGTCGCCGGGCTGACCATCGGCTCGCAATACCTCGCCACCCTGCTCAGCCGGCCCATGGCCGGGCGCATGTCCGACAACGTGGGCACCAAGCGCGCAATCATCTATGGCTTGTCGGGGATTGTGCTCAGCGGCGTGCTGACCTTGCTGTCGACCCTGCTGCAAGGCTTTCCGTTGCTCAGCCTGCTGATTCTGATCGCCGGGCGCCTGTTGCTGGGGATCGCCCAGGGATTGATCGGCGTCGGCACCATCAGTTGGTGCATGGGCCAGGTCGGCGCCGAGCATACCGCGCGGTCGATTTCCTGGAACGGCATCGCGTCCTATGGGGCGATTGCCATCGGTGCACCACTGGGCGTGGTCATGGTGCAACAACTGGGTTTCGCCAGCCTCGGCATCGCTCTGTCGCTGCTGGCCCTGGCCGCACTGTTGCTGATTCGCAACAAGCCCTCGGTGCCGGTGGTACGCGGTGAGCGTTTACCGTTTTGGGCGGTATTCGGACGCATAGCGCCGTTTGGCGCCAGCCTGAGCCTGGCGTCCATTGGCTACGGCACCCTGACGACCTTTATCACCTTGTATTACGTCAATCGTGGCTGGACCGGCGCGGCCTACTGCCTGAGCGTGTTTGGCGTGTGTTTCATTCTGTCGCGACTGCTGTTCATTCGCGCCATCAGCCGATTCGGCGGGTTCACGTCGGCCATTGCCTGCATGTGCATCGAGACGCTCGGCCTGGTGCTGCTGTGGCTGGCACCTTCGACCGCGTATGCGCTCATTGGCGCCGGCCTGACCGGGTTCGGCCTGTCCCTGGTGTACCCGGCGCTGGGTGTGGAGGCCATTAAACAGGTGCCTGACTCCAGCCGCGGTGCGGGCTTGAGTGCTTACGCGGTGTTTTTCGACCTGGCGCTGGCCATCGCCGGCCCATTGATGGGCGCAGTGGCGCTGAACCTGGGGTATGTGTGGATTTTCTTCAGTGCGGCGTTGTTGTCGATGACGGGCCTCGGGCTGACGTTACTACTCAAGCGCCGCAGCCCCCTGTAGGAGCGCCCATTACTGATCGGCAGTCTGCATCCCCGCCCGAGTCGCCCTGCCCAGGGTGCGCGAGAAGAAACTTCCAGCCTCGGAAATCAGATTGCGGTGAATGTCTTGCCGATCGACGCCGTCGGCATCGGTGCACAGCGCGGGCATGATCACGATCTGCTCGTCATTGCACGGCGCCATGAACACGAAGTGCCCTGCCCCGGCCAGCAGCTTGAAGTCAGGCGCAGTCGGCAGTTTGCGCGCCAGCGCCGCGGCGTTCTTGTCGACAGCCACCAGCTTGTCGCCATCGCCGCTGTAAAGCAGTACCGGCACATGTACATCGGCCAGGGTGTGGCGGCCGAACTTCAGGCTCAACGGCGCCATCAGCATCAAGGCGTGGACGCGAGGATCGGCCACCGGTTGCAGGTCGTCGCGGTCGACAATCAGTTCACCCTGGGTATTGCAGGCATCGCGGTCATCCGGCCGCTCCTGGCAGTAACGGCGCAGGCGATCCAGGTCCGGGGTCGCACCGGACAGAATCAATGCGGTCTCGCCACCGGCCGAGTAACCGATGACCCCCACTTGGTCGGCATTGACGAACGGCGACAGCATACGGTCGCCCAAGGTAGCGGTAATGGCTTCGGAAATCTGGATCGGCCGGCCGTAGAGGTTACTCAAGGTACCGAGTCGGCTGTGGTCCCTGGAGTTGTCACCGGGGTGAATCACCGCCACCACGACAAAACCCTTTCGCGCCAGCGACGTGGCGAGATCGTGCAAGGCCAGTGGGGTGCCGGTGTTACCGTGGGACAGCATCAGCATCGGGAACCGGCCAAGGGCGACTCTGGTGTCCTCCCCGGCTTCGACGGTGTAACCCTCGAGCTTGCTGGTGTGCTCCCAATCACTGGACGGATAGAAGGCGATGGCGCGCATCGGCTGCAGGTCCAGTGGGTCGAGAAAAGTCATCTCATGGAAGCCGACGCTCCAATGAGGATGCGGCGCAGGCGCGGCGTGCACTGAATTCAGGCTGCTGAGCAGGCAAATCAGTAAACTTGCACAAAAACGCACCATGGGATGCCCCACCTGTTACCGGACTTGAGACGTAAGCCCTGGATAGCATAAGTCAGGCCACAATCTGAAACCACCAGAAACAAAAAACTCCGTAGCTGGTACTTGCGTAACCAGAATACAGAGTTTTTTGGGGCTGTACCGGAACGGTTGAGTTCTTTACGCAAGCCTTACGCGGCGGCGAACAATTGCTCGCTGATTTGCGCATGGGCGGCACTCATGGCTTTGTTGCGCACCTCGTCACCGTAAGCCAGGCCTTCGGCACGGACGATTTCGATGTCGGTGATGCCGATGAAGCCGAACAGCACCTTCAAATACTCTTCGTGGGCAACACCGGTCGCCTGACCGGCGTGCATGCCACCGGAAGTCGAAACGATCACGATTTTCTTGCCACCGCACAGGCCTTCAGGGCCGGCTTCGGTGTAACGGAAGGTCTGACCGGCAACGGCGATGCGGTCGATCCACGCTTTCAGTTGAGTCGGGATGGTGAAGTTGTACATCGGTGCGGCAATCACCACGGCATCGGCAGCCAGGAATTCGGCCAGGGTCGAGGCGCTCAGTTCGGCTTCATGCTGTTGTGCGGCGTTGCGCAGTTCAGCGGTGGTGCCGGCGGCGACCAGGGTAGTGGCGGAGAAGTGGCTGATGGCGTCGGCGGCCAGATCGCGGTAGGTCACCACGGCAGTTGGCTCGGCGGCTTGCCAGGCCTTGACGACTTCACCGCTCAGCTGACGGGAAGCCGAGTTGTCGCCCAGGATGCTCGAATCGATATGCAGCAGTTTCATGTGGGATCTCCAAGTGAGGATCGCCCACAAGGGCGATCTGATGGGACTAATCTTACAGACGAAACCAATAGCTGATTAGACGGCAATAATGCGATAGTTCGTCTCACAGATAGAACAATCAGGCTCACATCATGCAAGACCTCAACGACCTGTATTACTTCGCCAAAGTGGTGGAAGCCGGTGGTTTCGCGGCCGCCGGGCGTTTGCTGGGCATCCCCAAGTCACGACTGTCACGGCGCATCGCCGAACTGGAAGAACGCCTTGGCGCGCGATTGCTGCAACGCACCACCCGACAGCTGAAACTGACCGCGGTGGGTGAGCGTTACCTCAGGCACTGCCAGGCGATGCTGCTGGAGGCGGAAATGGCCGACGAGGCCGTCGCCAGCATGTCCAGCGAGCCCCGCGGGCGTTTGCGGGTGTCCTGCCCGGTCGGGCTGGCCCACGAAATATTGCCGGGAGTGATCAGCGACTTTCTGGAAAACTTTCCGCAAGTCCAATTGGAGGTGATGCTGCTCAACCGGCGGGTCGACCTGGTGAACGAAGGCATTGACGTGGCCCTGCGTGTGCGCGATCTGGGCGACGAAGACCCGCTGCTGGTCACCCGCCGCCTGCGCCAGGCGCAGATGCTGATGGTCGCCAGCCCCGGCTTTCTCGTTGGCCGTGAGATCAGCCATCCCGAGGATCTGAAAAGCCTGCCGGTGCTCGGTGCCCTGGAAGCCGACCGCCTGGTGCACATCCGCCTGCTGGATCAAACGGGCAAAAGTTGTGAACTTGCCCTCGAGGCCCGGCTGGGCATCGATGACTTTATCGTGCGCAAGGCCAGCACCCTCTCCGGTCTGGGCTTTACGATGCTGCCCATGATGTATTGCGAACAGGAACTGGAAAACGGCTCGCTAGTACAACTGCTGCCCGAGTGGTCGTTGCCCGGTGGCTGGCTGCAAGCGGTGTATCCTCATCGGCGCGGGGTGATGCCGGCGGTACGCGCCTGGATCGACCATTTGGTCGAATCCTTCAATGCCTGTGGGGAACGATTGTTATGAAAGCCGGACGGATGAGCGAAGAGGATGTCGCGAAGTTTTGCCTCGCCCTGCCGGGCGCGCGGGAAGACTATAAATGGGGCGGCGTACGGGTGTTTTCGATTGCCGGGAACAAGATGTTCGCGTTGCAGGGCCTGCGGGGTGATTCCCTGGCCTTCAAGGTCGACAAGGATCTGTTTCTCGGCCATTGCGACCGCCCGGGGATTCATCCGGCGCCTTATCTGGCGCGCGCCCAGTGGATCATCATGCAAACGCCCTACCCGCTCGGTAGCGAAGAGCTACAGGGATTGCTGCAGCGTTCGCACCAGTTGGTGGTGAGCAGACTGCCAAAGCGCACTCAAGTCGGCCTGTTGCTCTAGGGCCGTCCTCATTAGAACAAGACGAACAGGTGTGCGCCGAGGAACAGGTGGTCGATCCAGAACACCTGGTGCAGTAGCACGATGATCCAGAACACCAACTGGTACGAGACTTTGCGGGTTTTGTGCCGAAACGCTTGCTGGGCCAGCAAGGCACCGGGCCAGCCGCCGGCGAACTCCAGCGCATGCAGGACATTCTCCGGCGTCCGCCATTGTTCGGCGCGGGCCTTGCGCTTGTCGCTCCAGTACAGAAAAAACGTCACGACGCTGACGATGCCGTAGGCCGCCAGGGGAATCAGCGAGACCCCGTGCAGCCATGACGACACCGAACCCGACAGCGGCAACGCGCACAGGATTGCGAACACCAGCCACTTCAGCCGTGAATGGCGGATCTGTCCCCCGGGCTCGCGCCCGGGGTTATTGCGCGCGCTTGAGTCACTCACGGCTTGACCGCGCTCCAGTCGACCCAACCGAACTGCCAGGTCGCCAGGATGATCAGGCCGAACACAATGCGATACCAGGCAAACGCCGCATAGCTGTGGTTGGCGATGAACTTGAGCAGCCCGCGGACCGCGATCATCGCGAAGACGAACGCAGTGACGAAACCGATCGCGAACACCGGGAAGTCCGCCGGGACAAACAGGTGGCGGTATTTATAGCCCGAATACACGGCTGCGCCGACCATGGTTGGCATCGCCAGGAAGAACGAGAACTCGGTAGCGGTCTTGCGCGACAGGCCGAACAGCAACCCGCCGATGATCGTCGAGCCCGAGCGCGAAGTACCCGGAATCATGGCCAGGCATTGGGCGAAGCCGACTTTCAGGGCATCTTTCCAGGTGATGTCATCCACTGTTTCGGCGTGGACTTCATGCTGACGGCGCTCGGCCCACAACATGATGATCCCGCCCACGACCAGCGCCGTCGCCACGGTGATCGGGTTGAACAGGTATTCGTGGATCAAATCGGCGAAGATCACGCCCAACACCACGGCCGGCAAGAACGCGATCAACAGGTTCGCGGTAAACCGCCGGGCACCCGGCTGGGTCGGCAGACCGATGACCACGTCGAAGATCTTGCGGCGAAACTCCCACACCACTGCCAGGATGGCACCCAGCTGAATGATGATGTTGAACGCCATCGCCCGCTCGCCCCCGAAGCCGAGCAAGTCGGCCACGATGATCTGGTGGCCGGTACTGGAAATGGGCAGGAATTCGGTCAGCCCTTCTACAACCCCAAGAATCAATGCCTGAAAGGCGGTCCAAAGATCCATCAATCCCCCAAAAGGCTATGCGCATCGGCATGCCCCGTTAGTATTTTTCAAAAGCCTTAATTGCGATCAGCGTAGCTGAAGCCCCGCGCATCAAGGATCACCACAGAACCGTAAAAATCCTGTGAAAAAACAATCCTGATTCGGGTTTATCCGCGCGGGGCCGAAATCCTACCAGACAAGTCCGATTGGCGCTGCCGCGTTATCGCGCACCAATGAAGTACACCCTGCGCCACGGGATTCTCGACGCCGATCCGGTTACAATCCGTGCCCTTTTCGATTTTCCCAAGGAGCCGCCATGTCCGGGCTTGAACTGTTTGCCGCCGCCCTCGGTGTCATTGCCGTCTGGTTGACCGTCAAACAGAACCCCTGGTGCTGGCCTATCGGCCTGGTCATGGTGCTGCTCTATAGCTGGATCTTTTTTGAGGTGAAGCTGTATTCGGACATGCTGCTGCAAGTCGTCTATGCCGCCTTGCAGCTTTACGGTTGGTGGCAGTGGACACGCAGTGGTGAAACGACCCATGGCCGCGAAGTCAGTCGGCTCGACACTCGGTCCGTGGCGTTGAGCCTTGTCATTGGCGCACTCGGCAGCCTGTTGCTGGGGGCGGCCATGGTCCGCTGGACCGACGCGGCCCAACCCTGGCTCGATGCGGCGCTGACCGGATTCAGCCTGGTGGCGCAGGTCTGGATGGCGCAAAAACGTGTCCAGTGCTGGCCGCTGTGGATCGCCCTGGATGTGATTTTCGTCGGATTGTTCATCTATAAAGGCCTGTACCTGACCGCCACCCTGTACGGGTTGTTCACCGTGATCGCCGTGCAGGGCTGGCGCGAATGGCGCACCGATCCGGCATTGCGCGCATGAAAGTCCTGGTACTCACAGGCCCCGAATCCAGCGGTAAAAGCTGGCTGGCGGCCGAGTTGCAACTGCATTTCGGCGGGGCTCTGGTCGACGAGTACGTGCGCTGGTTCATCGAGCAGAATCCGCGGGACACCACCTTGGCCGACATTCCGGACATCGCTCGCGGTCAATTGGCATGGGAAGACCAGGCGCGGGCGCAACAACCGTCCTTGCTCATCCTCGACACGCACCTGCTGAGCAATATCCTCTGGAGCCACACCCTGTTTGGCGACTGCCCCGCCTGGATTGAACAAGCGCTACTGGCCCGGCATTACGACTTGCACTTGCTGCTGTCGCCGGAACACGTCGACTGGACGGATGATGGCCAGCGTTGCCAGCCCCTGTTGAGTGAGCGCCAGGCATTTTTCGAGCAGACCCTGGCCTGGCTCGAGCGCCACGCACAACCGGTTCAAGTACTGCAGGGAGATTGGGCCGAACGCCGATTCCAGGCACTGGACGCGGTGACCCGAATGCTCAGCGCCTGACCGGCCTTTGGGGCAATTTCCCCACCATCCCCCCCTACCCCGGGGAAAAAGTGTCCGATCCTGAAACACCCTACCTGCCGCAAACCGCCCATCTCAGCGCCCCTCACCGGTTGATCATCGGGTTTGTCAAAAAATTGATACAACATCACTGAAACCCTTGTTCCAGAGCGGTCCATCCGCATTTACGGGCTGCCTGCGCGGGATTTCGTCTCAGTATTGAAACATCCTCGACAAAAGGTATCCGGGCAACATCCATAAGCCATTGAATCCCCACGAAATTCAAATACCGGCACAGCTTTCGCTCTGTCCTTCACACAGCCAACCAGAGCCAGCCTACATGAGAAGGAAAGAGCGTCGTGGGGATACTCAATAAAAAAGCCTTGACGTGCCTGCTGCTCATCGCGAGCGCTGCAGGCACGTTTTTCAGTTTCGACGCTCAAGCCGAAGGCAACGGCGTCATCGTGCTTGATCGCTCCATTCACCCGACCCCCATCGGTCGCAGCGGCGGCAGAGATCCTGACCCCAACACCCTCAATGCCAACCCATCGGCCCGCGTCACCGGCGAACTCAGCGACGCCGACATTGCCGGGGTCACCACCGGAACGGCCTTTCGCCACAGCAACGGGCAAAGCCTGGGTGGCGTGCAAGGCCTCAACGTCGTCACCAACCCCAACGGTATGCCCGGCATGTCCGTCGGCCACGGTGGTGGCAGTGGCAGCGCGATTTCCGCAACCATCAACCGCGCCATGAGCGGCGGCCTCGGCTCGCTGGGCAGAATGGCGGGAGGCCAATGAGATGAGTCGGTCCCTGCTGTTACTTGCCCTGTTCGGCTGCACCGGCGTAATGGCCGATTCGGGCGTCAGTTCGGTGAACAACGCCACCCTCCAGGATTCCGGTGCTCAATACCGCGGCAACTTCAACGTCAACCAGGCAACTGGTGATCAACAGCAGCAGGCCAACGTTCGCGCGATCGCCATAGACACCCAGGCCGGTGCGAGCACCAGCGTCCGGCAGAAAATCACCACGCCAGCCAATCCGTCGATGGATGCGACGGCCACTATCGGCGGCAGCTCTTTCAGTAATGGCAACGGAGTACTGGGCGTCAACCAGGGCGCCGGGGCCAACAACCAGATGGCCAACGCCATGCGCGTCAGCATCAGTGCTGCACCGCAAGCCATTGACGATAGCGCCCTTTCTCAACAGAACGTGGCGCTGCTACCGAACCCGGGAGCAACTGGCACCCCAAACGGCAGTCGCCAGGTCGTCACAAGCGACCAGGCCTTCACCGGCAGCCGGGGAGTGATCCAGGTGAACCAGAGTGCCGGGGTGGGGAACCGACTGGCTAACACCCTGAGCATCCGGGTCGCTGACTGACCCAAACACAGTGCGATCAGGAAAGTACCAACACTTGAGCAACCAAGAAGCACGGAGAAACACCATGAACCCGACAACGGCTCTCAGACCACTGGCTTTCGCTCTGGCAGCAGTGATGGCAATCGCAGCACAAGCCGGCGGTCTTGATGAAAATCAGGGTAATGGTCAGGGCAATGGACCTGGCAACAATCATCAGCCTGAAGGCCCGACCCTGGAACAAATCCTGCAAATTACAGCAGGCGCCGGGGCCGCCGTAATGGACTCCCAGGGCAGCAGTGACAACTCCGTATTGAACCAAGGCACCCTGAACGACGCAAAAGTCGATAGTTCCCTGAACAACTCCAACGGCAACATGGGCGCCAACGTTGCAGCCGGTGACGGCAACCAGCAAGACAACGCCGCCGCCCTTGCCACGGCTGACGAAAGCTTCATCTTCGGCACCGCCGTCGCCGTCTCCAGCGCGACTCAGAGGAGCAGCGGCAACACCGTCAAGAACCACTCCAACACCAACAACGCTACGCTCAATAACGCCGGCAATAGCGGTTCCGGCAACATTGGCATCAACGTGACCGCCGGCAACTTCAACCAACAGAAAAACAACCTGGCGATTGCCGTTTCGGGCGGACGTGTAGCACAAGCGGCGGCTGCGGCCAACCAAGGCACGTCCGGGATGAACGTCACCAACAACGGCAATACCACGACTGATTTCGTCACCGTGGGTGTATTCGGTCTGGCTGGTGTAACCACTCAACAAGTGATGACGCCAGATGGCTGGAAACCCCCTGTAACCAACAATACTTCGATAACAGGCTCGATGAATAACTTCTCCGGCAACGGCGGAGCCAACGTATCGTCCGGCGCGGGCAACCAGCAAAGCAACTCGCTGTCCATCGCCGCAGGCTGCAAGGCTTGCCAGTAATCGTGATTGCAATGAAAACACCGGCGACCGGGCTTTTCCACAGTCACAAGGCGTACCGATCATGCGTAAGACTGCCCTTTTCGCCCTGCTCTGCCTGTCTGCCCTGACCCAGGCTGCACAGATGCCGGTTGCCGCCCTGCCGGGTGGCGTGCTGGTGTACAAGCACGTGCAGAGTTTGCGTGAGCGCAAGTTCAGCGACATCGTCGAACAGAAAACCGATTTCAGCTGCGGCGCCGCCGCGTTGGCAACGATACTGCGCCAGGCCTATTGGCTCGATGTCGATGAGGAGCACATCATCAAGGGCATGCTGGTCACCGCAGACCAGGACATAGTGCGTACCCAGGGTTTTTCGATGCTGGACATGAAGCGCTACATAGAGCGCATCGGCATGCGCGCCCGGGGCTACAAGATCCCGCCGGAAAGACTCGATGCAGTGACGATTCCGGTAGTGGTGCTGATGGAAATTCGCGGTTACAAGCACTTCGTGGTGTTGCAGCGAGCGGACAAGCACTGGGTCTACATCGGCGACCCGGTACTTGGACACAAGCGCTACGCCCATGATGACTTTGTCAAAGGCTGGAATGGCATTATCTTCGCGATCGTCGGTCCCGGTTACGACAAGACCAACGCGTTACGCAGTCCACCGGAACCGCTGACAGCCAAGAACAAGATGGATAACTTCAACCCGGTCAAAGATGCCGAATTGATGGATTTTGGTTTCATACAGAGCGACTTCTTTTAATCGCCAACAAAATGATAGGGAGCAGGATGCTCCGGGAGCAGCAAATGAAAACCTCGTATTGGGTGGTCGCGGCCTGTCTGGCAGCGAACACTTCAGGTTTTGCTGATGAGTTCAGGCCCATCGAAATCAAGGACCAGGAACTGGCCGAGCTGCGTGGCCGGTATGTGATGCCGGGGCGGGTCATCAGCTTCGGTGTCGTCATGAGCAGTACCTGGCGCAATGCCAGTGGTGATCTGATCGGGGCATCCACGTCGATGCAAATTCAAGCCGCAACGGTCAAACCCCAGCTCTATGTTTCAACCATCAAGCAATCCGGTCATGGCGACTCGCCCAAGTCGGGCAGCGGTAACGTGACGGGGGGCGCTGCCCTGAGCACTTCCCGGGGCATAACCCAGGTCACACGGGCTGCAGGCGATGGCAACAGCGCAAACAACGACATCGCCATCAACGTCAAAGAGGCCGGCACGGCCCCGACACTGGTGCCGAGCCAGGGCCAGGGCCAGGCGCTGATCGCCGGTCAAACCATTACCGGCAGCAATGCCGCAGGCAGTGTCGCCGTTTCCGCGACGAGCGGCGGCGTTCAGATGGCCATTACCGCCAACAACAACCAGGGCTCAAGCCTGCAACAGGTCGCCCAGGGCGGGTTGCTGCAAAACACCCGGTTGCTGGGCAGCAGCAATGTGGTCGACAACATGACTCAACTCAACGTAGTGCTCAACAATAATGGCCCGAGCGCGAGCGTACTCGACTGCAACCTCAACCAACTCGCCGCATTACGGACCATGGGCTATTGAACTACGCTGAGTCTGAACCATTGGGCACAAATGGACGGCTTATTCCATGTACCGATCAGTATCACTGCGTGCAGTTGTCTGCTTGAGTGCCCTACTCCCCGCGGCAATGTTGCAGGCAGCACCTGACCCGGAAATGGAGGCGCTCAAACGCGAGCTTCTGGAGTTGAAACAGCGCTACGAAGTCCAGCAAAAGGCCATGGCGGTACTGGAACAGCGAATCCGCCAGGTTGAGGACCAACCCGCTGCTCCTCCCCCTAAACGCCTGGCCAAGTCTCCGGCGGACCTTAAGGGCAATCCTAACGTCGCCACCGGCACCGGTGTGGCGGCCGCATCCGGAGGCAGCGGGAGCTCGTATGGACAATCGCTGGCCGATGACTCACAACCGGCGCAAAGCGTTTCAAACCTGTATGACGAGGCCAGCGGATTCTTCGGCGGTGGCAAATTCAGCTTCGAAACCGGGATTACCTACTCCCGGTACGATACCCGCCAACTGATCCTCAACGGCTTTCTCGCCCTGGACTCGATCTTTCTGGGCGCCATCAACCTGGACCGGATCAAGGCCGACACCTGGACGCTTGACCTCACCGGCCGCTACAACTTCAACAATCGCTGGCAGTTCGACCTGAACGTGCCGGTGGTCTACCGTCAATCCACCTACCAGTCCGGTGGCGGCAATAACGGCACCGCCAACGTCACGACAGAAGATACCGTCAAAGAAGACCCGACCCTGGGTGACGTCAACTTCGGTATCGCCTACAAATTCCTCGACGAGTCGGTCAACACTCCGGATGCCGTGGTGACCTTGCGCGTCAAGGCGCCGACCGGCAAAGATCCGTTCGGCATCAAGCTGGTTCGGGTGGCCGATAACTCCAACCTGGCCGTACCTGAATCCTTGCCTACCGGTAATGGCGTCTGGTCGATTACGCCAGGGATCTCGCTGGTCAAGACGTTCGATCCGGCGGTGCTGTTCGGCAGCCTGTCCTATACGCACAATCTGGAGGAGTCTTTCGATGACATCAGCTCCAACCCGGCGGTCAAGACACCGGGCAAAGTTCGCATTGGCGACAGCTTCCAGATTGGCGCCGGTATTGCGTTCGCCCTGAACGAAAAGATGAGCATGTCGTTTTCAGTCTCTGACCTGGTACAACGCAAAAGCAGGCTCAAGGAAGATGGCGGGGATTGGCAGTCGGTGGTCTCCAGCGATGCCAACGCCGGTTACTTCAACATCGGCATGACCATTGCGGCCACCGATAACCTGACTATCGTACCCAACCTGTCCATCGGCATGACGGACGATGCCCCGGACTTTCAGTTCAGCCTGAAACTTCCTTACTACTTCTGACCCGAACAAACCCCGCAACCATTTCAATCGCAGCTTTTTTTGTTCGAGGCTGCGGTTCAGCGAATATGGTGCTTGTGCAACAACCGGTAGAAGGTCGGTCGCGACACCCCCAATACTTTGGCGGCGACACTCAGGTTATCGCTGTGGCGGCTCAATACATCGCACAATGCCTGGCGCTCGGCCCGGCTCTTGTATTCTTCGAGGGTGCCCATCGGCGCGACGATTGTATGCGCACTGATCAACCCCAGATCACGGGCCTCGATCTGCCGGCCTTCGGCCAACACCAGCCCGCGACGAACGCGGTTGGCCAGTTCGCGAACATTGCCTGGCCAGTCGTGTTTGCCCATGGCAATCAATGCGTCTTCGCTGAAGCTGCGTGGGCGGCGCCCGGTTTCACGGCTGTAGAAATGGGAGAAGTGATTGGCCAGCAACGCCAGGTCGCCATGGCGCTCGCGCAGTGGAACGGTCGCCACTTGTAGTACGTTCAAGCGGTAATACAAGTCTTCGCGAAAGCGTCTCTTCTCGATGGCGGCTTCAAGGTCGACATTCGTTGCAGCCAGAACCCGCACATCCACAGGAATCGGCTGACTGCCGCCGACCCGCTCGATGTGTTTTTCCTGGAGGAACCGCAACAGATTGGCCTGCAACTCCAGCGGCAGGTCACCGATCTCGTCGAGAAACAGAGTGCCACCGTTGGCGGCTTCTATCCGTCCGACCTTGCGTTGGTGCGCGCCGGTAAATGCGCCTTTCTCATGACCAAACAGCTCGGACTGGATCAAGTGTTCGGGGATCGCCCCGCAATTGATCGCGATAAAAGGTTTGCTGTGACGCTGGGACAGACGATGCAAGGTGCGTGCGACCAGTTCCTTGCCAGTGCCGCTTTCACCGCGAATCAACACCGGAGATTCGGTCGGAGCCAGCTTGTTCAACAGTTTTCGCAGTTCACGGACAGGTTTGCTGTCTCCCAGCAATTCATGCTCGGGCTGGTCAACATGGACCGTGCCCTGCCCGCGCAACCGCGCCATGCCAAACGCCCGGCCCAGCGTGACCTGAACCCGAGACACATCGAATGGCAAGGTATGAAAGTCAAAAAACCACTCGCAGACAAAGTCGCCGACATTTTGCAGCCGTAGCACTTCCTGATTGAGTACGGCTATCCACTCGGTGCCACTGCGGCTGATCAATTCCTTGACGGCTTCCGGGTGCTCAAGGTGAGAGGGCTGCAAGCGCAGCAAGCCCACGTCACAGGTTCGGTCAGTGGCGTTCGCCAGCGTGCAGCTATCAACGTCCCAACCGATAGCGCGCAATCCAGGAAGCAGACGATAGCAATCGTCACAGGGGTCCACCACCAATAAACGTCGTAAAGCAGGCGCATCGCTCATGACTGTTCCTTGGCGCCAAAATTAAGAAATTTTATTAAAAACAGTCATTTGGCATACCTGACTGTAACATTAGCAAGAATTTGACACGGCCTTGTACTGTTTGACTATAGAGACGCTATAAAACCGGTTATAACTTGCAATGACGTTAGCGACCTGGCGGCTCTTTCCTTTCATTGCGCTTTCAATACCAGCCTCAATCTTTAGCCTATAAAATAAAGTGGAAATTTCTTTTGATTGTGTGTGACCCAACCCCCGGTTGCGGGCATCAGTACAAGTAACCAGCCGAACGGTAAGCCCAACCGACGGCACATCACTTGATTGGGCATACAGAGAGAAGACCCTATGAACGCCCCGCTGCGTATCAACGAAGCACTTCTGATTGCCGACCGCGCATTCAAACCATTCAAATGCGTGGCCTGGGCCCCACAAGATGGCAATGGCGAACTCAGCCTGACCGTTATCGACCGCACCAGCACCAGCATTGGCCGCAAGCAGATCCCAAGCAGTGCCTACTCCGACCCGGAACAACTTGAACGTCTGCTGGAACAGGCCCGCGCCGAGTTGAGCGAGGAAGGTTACACACTGCAGTCCTGGTCGATGCCGCACTGATCGTTTTGCGGATTGCTCCGGGGTAATCCGCACCCTCTCCCCTGCCATTAGTCGGGTTGATCGCTCTCTGCGATCCGCACTGATTTTCCGCATACATTCGAACTTTTGCGCACCCGGTAGTTTGCAGGCTTGCCAATGGTACGAAAAGACACTGTTGTGGCACACAACGACGCTCCGTCTGTTAGTTCTCACCGTTGTGCATCTCATCATTCAGGGATTGAATGTTCTCCTTACATAGTCGCCGCCCAAACTTCTGGATCGGGACGACTCGCAAGGAGATGCGGTGCATGTCAAACCAGTCCGCTTTTGCCTTCTCCGCTTCCCGGAACACCCCCGGGACCCTCGATACGACGTTTGCCGCCAACGGCAAAACCCAGGTGTATTTCGTCGACAGCCTTTCCAGCCTCGCCAATGATATTGCGATCGATGCCCAGGGCCGCTTGCTGGTAGCCGCAAAAGTCGACATGGCCGATGGCAGCCGCTTTGGTCTGGCCCGCTTGCTGGAGGATGGATCGGCAGACCTTGCGTTCGGCAAGCAAGGCAGTGTCATCGGCCAATTCGAACCGGGGTTCGAAGCCATGGGCGCCAAGGTCCTGATCCTGCCCGACGGCAATATCCTGTTGGCCGGCCTGCAATACGTAAATGCACACCGCACGCTCCCGGCCCTGGCATTGCTGGATCAAGACGGTCACCTGGTTCGAAGCTTTGGCGATAATGGCCGCCGTGTCGTGCGATTGCCTGGTGGTTTGTCCCTGGGCATGCGCGATAAATGGCTCCCTCCCGGTGTGCCAGGCGCTGAAGCCTGCGATGTCGACGTACAACAAGACGGCCGGATCCTGATCCTGGCCAACCATCACTACGAACTGGCTGATCACGTCGGCCTGTTGATCCGCCTGGATGTCCAAGGCTCGCTGGACGGCTCGTTCAATGGCAGCGGCTTCGTGGTGGTCAGGCACCTGCTGATGAATACCTGGCTCAGCAGCCTGACGGTACAACGCGATGGCCGAATCCTGGTCGGTGGATCGATCAACTTTCCTGAAGAAGGCTTGCTGGCACGCTATCACGCGGACGGCCGCCTCGACGACCGTTTTGCCGTGGATGGATTCATGACCTTCAAGGCGCAAGGGCATCGCGCCCGTGTCAGTCAGGTGGTCCAGCAAAACGAAGGCGACATCCTGTGTTTTGGCAGCAGTTGCGAGCCGATGCACTGCCTGACCTTCAAAATGCGCAGCAATGGCCGACCCGACAATCATTGCAACGGCGGAAAACCACAGCGGCTGCAAATCGGTCACAGCGGATGCCAGTGGATTGCTGCGCAGTTACTGCCCGATGGCTGTGTGCTGACAGCGGGTGCAACCATCGGCGGCGTTGAAGCAGACTTCATACTCGGGCGATACCTGCCCAACGGCCATCCCGATCGCCGCTTTGGCAAAGGCTGCGGGTGTACGCGTACTCGCCTGGGCCCCAGCCCGGATACCGCCACCTGTGTCACGGTGCAGGCCGATGGAAACATCGTGGCGGGCGGCTATTCGCTGCAGGGCGGTTACAAGGCAGTCGTCGCGCGCTTTCTGGGCTGACCCGATGCGTTATTCCTGCGCTTGATCTTCTCGCCCGCTTACGGCAACTTGCGCGCTTCTTAAAACAAGGAGCAGCCGATGTCCGGTTCAATGGCCCAGGCGTTCGCGCACAACTTTCTCGGAAACTCGCCCCGTTGGTATAAGGCCTGCATCGTCGGTTTTCTGATTCTCAATGCCCTGGTGCTGTGGACCGTGGGCCCGGTGGTGGCCGGCTGGCTGCTGGTGCTCGAGTTCATCTTTACCCTGGCCATGGCGCTCAAGTGTTATCCGCTGATGCCCGGCGGCCTGTTGTTGATTGAAGCCCTGCTGCTGAAGATGACCACGCCACAGGCGCTGTACGACGAGTTGCTGCACAATTTCCCGGTGATCCTGCTGCTGATGTTCATGGTGGCCGGTATCTATTTCATGAAGGACTTGTTGCTGTACCTGTTCTCGCGCCTGCTGTTGGGGGTTCGTTCCAAGGCCCTGCTGGCCCTGATGTTCTGTTTCTTGTCGGCCTTTCTGTCGGCGTTCCTCGACGCCTTGACCGTGACCGCCGTGATCATCAGCGCCGCCGTAGGCTTTTACTCGGTGTATCACCGCGTCGCCTCGGGTAACGATCCGCGTCAGGACAGCGAGTTCAGCGACGACAAGCAACTGCCCCCCCTGCATCAGGGTGATCTCGAACAGTTCCGCGCCTTTCTGCGCAGCCTGCTGATGCACGGTGCCGTGGGCACCGCTCTGGGCGGTGTCTGCACGCTGGTCGGTGAACCGCAGAACCTGCTGATCGGTCATGAAATGGGCTGGCACTTCTCCGAGTTCTTTACTCAGGTTGCGCCGGTATCCCTACCGGTACTGGTTGCCGGACTGGTGACGTGCATTCTGCTGGAAAAGCTGCGCTGGTTCGGATACGGCACGCTGCTGCCGGATAACGTGCGCGCGGTACTGGCCAACTACGCCGCCGAAGACAATGCCGAGCGCACCACACGCCAACGTGCAGCGCTTCTGGTGCAGGGCTTTGCCGCATTGATTCTGATTGTCGGGCTGGCGTTTCACATCGCCGAAGTGGGTTTGATCGGTTTGATGGTCATCGTGTTGATCACCGCCTTTACCGGTATCACCGACGAACACCGCCTGGGCACGGCGTTCAAGGACGCCATGCCATTTACCGCATTGTTGGTGGTGTTTTTCGCCGTGGTCGCGGTGATTCACGATCAGCAACTGTTCACCCCGCTGATCCACTGGGTGCTGACGCTGCCGGCGGGCCAACAACCGGGCATGCTGTTCATTGCCAACGGCCTGCTGTCCGCCATCAGCGACAACGTATTCGTGGCAACCATCTACATCACCGAAGTGAAGCGTGCCTTCATGGCGGGTGAGATGACCCGTGAGCATTTCGAGACGCTGGCCATTGCAATCAATACCGGCACCAACCTGCCTAGCGTGGCGACGCCCAACGGTCAGGCAGCGTTTCTGTTCTTGCTGACTTCAGCGATTGCGCCGCTGGTACGCCTGTCTTACGGACGGATGGTCTGGATGGCGTTGCCGTACACCGTGGTGATGGGCCTGCTCGGGTGGTATGCGGTGAGCTACTGGCTGTAACTGCCGGAGCAGTTGATCTGTGTCGAACACGAAACCTGTGTACACCCTCGAACATTGTGGGAGCGAGCTTGCTCGCGATGAGGCCGGCACATCCAGCATTGATGTTGACTGCCCCACCGCTATCGCGAGCTCGCTCCCACAGGAGATGCGTGTTATCCGAGGCGGTGCCAGACGCGACCATCACGGGTGAGCAGCTCTTCCCCGGCCTTGGGACCGTTTTCCCCGGCGGCATAGCTCTGCACGCTGGAATCGAGCTGCCAGGCATCCAGGAACGGTTGCACCGCGCGCCAGCCGTTCTCGATGTTGTCGGCACGCTGGAACAGAGTCTGATCGCCTGTCAGGCAATCGTAGATCAGGGTTTCGTAGCCGGTGGACGGCTGCATCTCGAAGAAGTCCTTGTAGGCAAACCCCAGCTCGATGTTGTCCATCTTCAGGGCCTGACCGGGACGCTTGGCCAACAGATCGAACCACATGCCTTCGTTGGGCTGGATCTGAATGCGCAAATAGGTCGGCTGCAACTCGTCGACCTCGGTATCGCGGAACTGCGCATAGGGCGCCGGTTTGAAACAGATGACGATCTCGGTGTCACGCACGCTCATGCGTTTGCCGGTACGCAGATAGAACGGCACGCCGACCCAGCGCCAGTTGTCGATCATGACCTTGAGGGCCACATAAGTTTCGGTATTGCTGTCAGGGGCGATCTTGTCTTCCTGGCGATAGCCCGGTAGTGCCTTGCCGTCAATCTCACCTGCCGTGTATTGACCGCGTACCGAGTTGGCGCGGGCCTCCTCCACCGTCCAGGGCCTGATCGCGCCGACGACCTTGGCTTTCTCGCCGCGCACCGCATCGGCGCCAAACGCTGCAGGAGGCTCCATCGCCACCATCGCCAGCAACTGGAACAGATGATTGGGCACCATGTCCCGCAGGGCGCCGGTGTGCTCATAAAAACTGCCGCGGGTTTCCACGCCGACGGTTTCGGCGGCGGTGATCTGCACATGATCGATGTAGTGATTGTTCCAGAACGCTTCGAACAGGCTGTTGGAAAAACGGCTGACCAGAATGTTCTGCACGGTTTCCTTGCCCAGGTAATGATCGATCCGGTAGATCTGCTTTTCTGTCATCACCTTGAGCAGGCAGGCATTCAAGGCCTCGGCCGTTTGCAGGTCGGAGCCGAAGGGTTTTTCGATCACGACCCTTCTGAACGCCTCGGGAGTCTCCTCCAGCAAGCCGGCAGTACCGAGGCGGCGTGCCACTTCACTGAAGAATCGCGGTGCGGTAGCCAGGTAGAACACCGCATTGCCGGTTCCGCTGTCGGCGATTTTCGCCGCCAGCGCTTGATAAGTGCTGTCGTCCAGGAAATCGCCCTGGACGTAGCTGATGCCTTTGGCGAGTCTGGACCAGACCGCTGGATCAAGGGTGTGCTCACCCTTGCCAGACATCTCGTTTCGAATGAAATCCTCGAGCTTTTGCGCAAAGCCTTCATCGCTGATGGCGTTGTGGTCAACACCGATGATCCGCAGTCCATCCCCGAGTAGCCCGTTGCGCTTGAGGTTATACAGCGCCGGCACCAACAGACGCTTGACCAGGTCACCATGGGCGCCAAACAGGAACAGCGTCGTCGGTGGTGCGGGCTCAGCCTTGGATTTCCTGCGGATCGCATGGGTCATTTTTTCGAGGTCTCCACATGGCCGCCGAAGCCGAAGCGCTGGGCCGAGAGAACCTTGTCGCCAAAGGTCCCTTGCCCACGCGAGCGGTAGCGAGAGAATAGCGAATTCGACAGCACCGGCACCGGTACCGCTTGCTCCATGGCGGCTTCGATGGTCCATTGTCCTTCACCGCTGTCGGCCACGGACCCGGAGTAACCGTCGAGTTTTGGATCGCTGGCCAGGGCGTCGGCAGTCAGGTCCAGCAACCATGAAGACACTACGCTGCCACGGCGCCAGACTTCGGCGATGTCCGCCACGTTCAGGTCGAAACGCTGGTCTGGCGGCAGACTCTCGCTGTTTTTGGTCTTGAGGATGTCAAAGCCTTCGGCGAAGGCCTGCATCATTCCGTACTCGATGCCGTTGTGGATCATTTTCACGAAATGCCCGGCGCCCGCGGGACCGGCATGAATGTAGCCACGCTCGGCACGATCGTCGTCGGACTTGCGGTCCCTGGTGCGCGGAATGTCGCCCAGGCCCGGGGCCAGGGTTGCGAACAGCGGGTCGAGGCGCTTGACGGTCTCGGCATCGCCGCCAATCATCATGCAGTAACCGCGGTCCAGGCCCCAGACGCCGCCGGAGGTACCGACGTCGATGTAGTGCAGGCCTTTTTCCGACAGGGTTTTCGCCCGGCGGATATCGTCCTTATAGAAGGTGTTGCCGCCGTCGATGATGGTGTCGCCGGCATCGAGCAAGGTGCTCAGGGTGTCGATGGTTTCTTCGGTCGGCGCGCCGGCCGGCAGCATGACCCACACGGCACGCGGCCTGTCCAGGCCAGCGACCAGCGCTGGCAGATCGGTGACGCCCGTGGAGCCTTCTGTGGCCAGGGCTTCGACAAAGGCGGTATTGCGGTCAAAAACAACGGTGGTGTGCCCGTTGAGCATCAGGCGCCGCGCAATATTGCCGCCCATGCGGCCCAGTCCAATAATCCCGAGTTGCATGTACTGATGCTCCCTACTACAAATAAAAGTGTGTCAAAGGTTATAGCCCAACGCGACTCATGAGGTTAGTCCAGAGCGTTGGCGTGAAGTTTCCGGGCATTGTGCCCGATCCTGATGGATAACGTCGGGAATCAAGCCGAAGACACAACGACCATGAAAAATAAAAAAGTTCCCTTCAGGGGCAAAAGAAATCAAAATTGGCGCCGATAGTAGATCAGCCGTTGTTTTCGAGGCGGTTCTACAGTTGAGACACGCCATTTGCGAGGTGAGCAATGGGCACAGTACACACCGCACTGCCAGCACAAACCCTTTACGTCACTATCCGTCGCGATGAATTGCGCCAGTTGAAAGACGAACGCGATCAATTGAAACAGGAGCTGGCGCAGTTGCGACTGCTGCTGCAAGGCAATCAGGTGCAGCCCCTGGCTGTGACGCAACGCGCCCCACTCGCCTGACCCCTCCTTTCAAGCGGGAGCAGTCTGCACTGCTTCCGCACCGGCTCATGCCCTCCCACCCTCGGCAAAGAAGACTGTTGGTGAAGCTGATTCCCATTTAACGGATTCGGCGGATAATGCCATTTCGACACTGCTTCATTGATTCATGGACGAAAGGCATCCGACATCTGTAGTGGGAGGCAAACCATGAAACGCACCACATTGATCCTCGCCGGCCTGATGGCTTTGGGCGCATCCAGCGCTTTTGCCGAAGGTGGAGCCGAACGCATGCGCTATTACTACGAAAGCCTGCGACTGGCCCAGCAACAAGCCTTGGGCCACCCCATCCAGAGCACTGAGCTGTGGGTGCCCGACGATCAAACCGCACAAATGACTGAAACCTACAGGCCGAAATAACCCATAGGCCTCTGACTGCGGCTCTACAATCGGAAAAGACTGTCGGGCGTCCTGATGGACGCCCATTTTTTTGGCTGTTGAGTCAGAGGCTCTTGGTCCAGAACAGCATCCGTCCGTGGGCCGGGTCGAACATGCCAGCAGCGAAACCGGCTTTTTCATAGGAACCCTGCGCCACGGCATTGCCCTCCAGCACTTCCAGGGTGAGCTTGCAGCAGCCACGCTGACGGGCGATGTCCTCGACCTTTTGCAACATTTTCTGGCTCAAGCCCAGGCCGCGAAATTTTTTCACCACCGACACATCATGCACATTGACCAGCGGCCGGCAGGCAAAGGTCGAGAATCCCTCGAAGCAATTGACCAGCCCGGCCGGCTCCCCCCCGACAAAGGCCAGCACACTGAAAGCGTGGGGGCGCCTGGCGAGCTCTGCCGGGAGTTGCGCCAGTACATGGGCTGGCAACGGCTGGCCGCCCCCCATCGGGTCCTCGGCGTAGTGGTTCAACACCAGACAAATAGCCTCGGCATGCACCGGATTGGTGTAACTGGCCTGAAGCACAAGAATTTCTGCGGAGTCCATTTCCATCCTCGATCACACATGAAGTAGCCTCCAGCATGTATTTCACGCTGAAGTGCCGGCTGACCATAGCGCGAGCACCATAGTGCCGACAATCGCAACCGCAGAAATCTCTGGTGCTCAAGCGCCCCAGATCAAGGCTTCGGTCCATCCCAGCTCGGCAAAGTCCTGGGCGCGCAAGTGCGACTCACCGGCGCAGAAAAACTCGTCGAGTTGCGGCGGCTTGACCGAGGTGCCACTGAGCATGGCGTGAACCTGTCCTCGATGATGGATCTGGTGTTCGAACAAATGGGACAGCAGGCGCAAACGGCTGTCGTGCTGTGGGGTGTCGCGGGCGATGGTCACGATTTTACCGAGGTCGGCGTCGCGCATCTGCTCGCAGTAGGCGATCAGCCGACGGTCGACGTGGGCCTGTTCACGAACGAGATCCGACGCCGCGAGACAGGGCTCGTCTTCCTTGAAAAACACCTGGCAATCGGGATGCGGATCGTCGCTGCGCAATTCGCGCTCCAGGGCGTCCACATAGAACCAGTCACAGGTGAGGATGTGATTGAGGGTGGCGCGGATCGTGGGGAAGAAACTGACCCGCGGGGCGCTCAGTTCCTGCTGGCTCAACTGACACCAGGCCTTGGCCAGTCGGTGATTGGCCCAGGCGTTCTGATAAGCCATGGTCAGCAAATGGTGCGACAGGGGCTGATTCATGTTCGCTGCTCCCGATCAAACTTCGGCAAACCGTTGCAGTTGCATTTCCTGTAATCGACTCAGGGTGCGACGGAACGGGAACTCCAGATATCCCTCGGTGTAAAGCGATGCCATTGGCACCCGCGCTTCAATGTACAGCGGCACCTTGCGGTCGTAGCATTCGTCCACCAGGGCGATGAAGCGTCGCACACCGTCGTCATGCACCGACAACTGTGGCAACTCGCGATCCCCCGCTTCCACCCGCTCGACACCGTCCTCGGTGCCACGGGCAATGCGCCCGGCGCGTTTCTGCGCACTGAGGTTGGGCACCTCACTCAACAGAATAGCGCTGTAGGTGTCGCACAGGGCGATGAAGTCCATGGCCGCGAAAGGTTGCTCGCACAGCGCGGCGTAACGGGTCCAGAGCACGGCCGGGCTGGCCTTGATCACCTCAAGGGAGCGGTAACCGACCCTGACCGACTCACTCGACACTGACTGGCCAACGCTCAACGTCTGGAACACTTCACCCAAAGCGCCGGGTTTATCGGGGTCGGCCACCCAATAACGTTGCGACTCGGCCCCCGGATGCAGGCGATGGTCTTCCCCGCCATCCACTGCAATCACTTGCATATGCTGCTTGATCGCCGCAATGGCAGGCAGGAAGCGGTCACGATTGAATCCGTCGGCGTACAACTGGTCCGGCGGCAGGTTGGAGGTGCAGACCACCACCACGCCCTGCTCGAACATCACCTGAAACAGGCGCCCGAGAATGATCGCGTCGCCGATGTCATTGACGAACAGCTCGTCGAAACACAGTACGCGAACCTCCTCGGCCAATTCTCGGGCCAACGCCTTGAGCGGATCGGCGGTGCCGGTCAGTTGAAACGAGCGTTGGTGCACCCAGCCCATGAAGTGGTGAAAGTGCTGGCGCCGCGCCGGTACTCGAAGACTTTGGTAGAACTGGTCCATCAACCAGGTTTTACCCCGCCCCACCGGCCCCCACAGGTATACGCCGGAAATGGGCGAACGGCCTTCATGCAGCGCTTCGTGGCATTTTTGCAGCGCCCACACGGCATATTCCTGGGCCTCGTCCTGGACGAAGCCCTTTTGTTCAATGGCGTGCTGCCAAGCGCTTAAGGGGGAATCGATAGTCATGGGCGGCAGTATGCCATTGCGCATGGAAAACGCGACCGGTGATCGGCGGTTTTGTGCAGGAAGGAAAAGCACCTTGACGCACTAGATTACCAGCATCATATTTTATAGATGTCGCAAACAATCTATTAAACCCTGTCGCCAGCCCCCTGGAGTCATCCCATGCATTACAAAGTCTTCGGTCGTAAAACCGGCTTGCGTGTTTCCGAACTGGCGCTGGGTGCCGGTAATTTCGGTACCGGTTGGGGCCATGGCGCCGAGCGTGACGAAGCAAAACGCATTTTTGAGGGTTATCGGGAGGCCGGCGGAAACTTCATCGATACCGCCAACGGCTATCAGGGCGGGCAGTCCGAGGCCATGCTCAGCGAATTCATCGCCGCAGAACGGGATAGCCTGGTCATCGCCACCAAATACACCCTCGGCACTACACCTGCGGCCGGCGTTTCCCACACTGGCAACAGTCGCAAAAACATGGTGCGCGCCGTCGAAGAAAGCCTTAAACGCCTGAGGACCGATCATATCGACCTGTTCTGGGCCCACATGAGCGATGGCGTCACGCCCATGGAGGAGATCCTGCGCGGCTTCGACGACCTGGTCAGTGCTGGCAAGATTCATTACGCCGGGCTGTCGAACTTCCCTGCGTGGCGCATCGCCCGCGCCGACCTGCTGGCGCAGATACGTGGCTTTGCACCGATTGCGGCGATTCAGGTCGAGTACAGCCTCGCCGAACGCACCGCAGAACGTGAACAATTGCCGATGGCCGAAGCCCTGGGCCTGGCCGCGACCCTGTGGTCGCCGCTGGGTGGCGGCTTCCTGACCGGGAAATACCGCAACACTGAAGGGGACAACCGCGCGAACAAGCTGGGCGTGTTGATTCATGCTGAAAAAAGCGCCCGCGAAACCGCTCTGCTCGATACCTTGATCGACGTCGCTGCAGAACTGGACGCCAGCCCGACCCACGTGGCCATCGCCTGGTTGCGGGAACAGGCCAAACGCTCGACCACGGCGCTGATTCCGATCCTCGGCTCCCGGACTCGTGAACAGCTGGACGCCACGTTGGGGGCGCTGAATGTGCAGTTGAGTGTTGAGCAATTGGCACGACTCGATGGCGTCAGTGACGTGGCCAAGGGCGTGCCGCACGAATCCATTTCCGGTTCGTCCGCACGGTTCAGCGGCGGTCAGATCCTCGACCTGCCAATCATTCCGGTGGCCTGACACCCCTCAAAACCGTAGGAGCGAGCTTGCTCGCGATGAGGCCATGCCAGCCAACTGAGATGTTGAATGCTAGACCGCCATCGCGAGCAAGCTCGCTCCCACAGGATTTGTGTACTACATCTCGACCTTATGCCTGACCGCATACAGACACAGCATCTCCATCGCCAGTGTCGCCGCCGCCAGTGACGTGATCTCTGCGCTGTCATAAACCGGCGCCACTTCCACCACGTCCATGCCCACCAGATTGATCCCGCGCAGTCCGCCGAGAATCTCCAGCGCCTGCACCGTGCTCAGGCCGCCACAAACTGGCGTTCCAGTGCCCGGGGCGAACGCAGGATCGAGGCAGTCGATGTCGAAGGTCAAGTACACCGGGTTGTCGCCGACCCGCGCCCGAATCGCCTCGACGATCGCTTCGCAACCACGGCGATGTACCTGCCGCGCGTCGAGCACCTGAAAGCCTTGATGATCATCGTTGGTGGTGCGCAAGCCGATTTGTACCGAGCGTGACGGATCGACCAGCCCTTCCCTGGCCGCGTGCCAGAACATGGTGCCGTGGTCGATGCGCTTGCCCTCTTCGTCCGGCCATGTATCGCTGTGGGCGTCGAAGTGGATCAGCGACAACGCCCCGTGCTTGCGGGCATGGGCCTTGAGCAGCGGATAGGTGATGAAATGGTCGCCGCCGAAAGTCAGCATCGCCGTGCCGGCATTGAGGATGCGTTCAGCGTGGGCCTCGATGCATTCCGGTGTCGATTGCGGCGAGCCGAAATCGAAGTCGCAATCGCCGTAGTCGATCACCGCCAGGTGATCGAACGGGTCGAAGGTCCATGGCCAGTGCCGTTCCCAGGCAATCCCGGCCGAGGCGGCGCGAATGCCCCGAGGTCCGAAGCGTGCGCCGGGGCGATTGCTGGTGGCGGTGTCGAACGGCACACCGCTGACAGCCACGTCGACGCCGCGCAAGTCACGGCTGTAGCGCCGACGCATGAAGCTGGTAATACCGGCGTAGGTACTTTCGGCGGCCGTGCCGTAAAGGCTGTCACGAGTAAGGGCTTGATCGTTCTGCATAGGGACGTCCATTTGAGGCTCCTTCATTTCTGGTTATTGGCGGCTACGGAAAGTGGTCCACAAACGGGTGCGCTGGCGCATGTCCTTGAGGCTCATGCTGCGGTCGGCATACAGCCGATCACGCACGTCAACCAGTGGGTAGATGTCCGGATCGGTGCGCACGGCTTCATCCACCAGCGGCGTGGCAGCCTGATTCGCCGTGGCGAAGAACAACGTATTGGTCAGTGCCGCCACGGATTCGGGACGCAACATGAACTCGATAAAAGCGCGGGCGGCCTCGGGGTGCGGTGCATCCTTGGGAATCGCCAGGTTGTCCTGCCACACGAGGGTGCCTTCCTTGGGGATCCGGTAGGCAATTTCATAGGGTTTGTTGGCCTTGCGCGCCTGATCGGCGGCCATGCTCGCGTCACCGTTGTAGGTCAATGCCAGACAAACGCTGCCATTGGCCAGGTCGCTGATCTGCCGTCCGGTAGCGACGTAAAGCACGTTCGGCTGTAACTGATGCAGTAAGACCTCGGCGGCTGACAGATCATTCTTGTCAGTGCTGTAGGGATCTTTACCCAGGTAATGCAGCGCCAGCCCGATCACCTCCTGGGGCGAGTCGAGAATGGCGATGCCACAGTCCTTCAACTTGCTCGCATACTCGGGTTTGAACAGCATATCCAGGCTGTTGAGCGGCACATCCGGCAAACGCTGCTTCACGGCTTCGACGTTCATGCCTAATCCCAACGTGCCCCAGGTATAAGGCACGCCGTAGCGGTTGCCCGGATCGACCGCGGCGAGCTTTTCCAGCAAATCCGGATCGAGGTTGGCGTAACCCTTGAGATCCTTGTGGGGAATCGGTTTCAACGCCCCGGCCGCGAGCCCCCGGGCCAGCACGCTGGAGGACGGTACGACCACGTCATAACCACTGCCGCCGGTGAGCAACCTGGTTTCCAGCACCTCAGAAGAATCGAAAGTGTCGTAGCGCACATGGATACCCGTCTCCTGCTCGAACCGTTGCAGGGTTTCGGGGGCCACGTAATCGGCCCAACTGTACAGATTGACCACCTTGTCCTCAGCCTGGGCCGAAACAGCGACGGCGAGCAACAGCGCGGGTAAACACAGCTTGAACATGGGAGCCATGACGAACACCTGACCAGAAGAAGTGGTTGCAGGATGCGTCGTCGGATACATTGGTGAAATATCAAGTTAATTAACCTGACTTTATGACGGAGTAATGTTTGATGCTCGGCCAACTGCATGATCTGGATCTGCAATTGTTGCGGCTGTTCGTCAGCGTGGTGGAGTGCGGCGGCTTCAGCGCAGCCCAGGGCGAGCTGGGGTTGAGCCAGTCGAGCATCAGCCAGCAAATGGCCAAACTGGAAACCCGCCTTGGCTATCGCTTGTGCAGTCGCGGCAAGGGCGGATTCAGGATCACTCCCAAGGGCGAGCAATTGCTCAGCGCCACCCGTGGACTGTTCCAGTCCATCGAAGCCTTCCGTCATCAATCCAACGGCGTGGCCGGACGCCTGATCGGCGAAGTGCGTCTGGGCCTGTCCGAAGCCCTGGATCAATCGGTGCTGCAACGGGTGGCCGAAGCAATCCGGCGCTTCCGTGAGCGGGACGAGTCGGTGCGTATCGAGCTGATCAGCGCCATGCCCGGCGAGATGGAACGCCTGCTGCTGCAACAGCGGCTGGACCTGGCAATTGGCTACTTCTCGCAAGTACAAAGTGCGTTTGACTACCGCGAACTGTTCATTGAAACCCAGCACCTGTATTGCGCCCCCGGCCATCCACTGTTCACCAACGCGAACCCGATCGATCAGGACCTGCAGGCCAGCGACCGGGTCGATCACCCCTACCGTTTCCTGCGCAGTGACGAACCCTTTCAGGGCAAGCGGTGTTCGGCACGTTCGGAGCAGGTCGAAGGCACCCTCGCCTTCATCCTTTCCGGCAAGCATGTCGGTTATTTGCCCAGCCACTTTGCCCGTGGCTGGGAAGACAAAGGTTTGCTCAGGGCCGTGCGTCGCGGCGACATGAGTTTCGATGTCGCGTTTCATCTGGCCCGGCATCGGGCTCAGGTGGCCGGCGAGGCGCAGAAGGCGTTCGAAGAGGATCTGCTGGCGGCGTTTGCCTGAATACGTGTTGGTCTACGCTGAAACAGTGCCGGTCATCACCATGCAAAAATGCACAGATAACCTGCACTTATCCGGGTTGTACAAGGCAAATTTGCACTGATACGATCCGTCATCGCTCGCGCGCGAGCATCTCGATAAAGAACAATAAAAGCAGGGAGTTAGTGATGACTGCTCAGGTTACTTCTCCAGGGACTCAGTCCATGGACGCCACGCAAAACGAAGTGCTGGCCGAGGTTCGCAACCACATTGGTCACCTGACCCTCAACCGCCCCGCCGGCCTCAATGCCCTCACCCTGGACATGGTGCGCAGCCTGCAGCGCCAGCTCGACGCCTGGGCCCAGGATTCGCGAGTACATGCCGTGGTCCTGCGCGGTGCCGGGGAAAAAGCCTTCTGTGCCGGCGGCGACATTCGCTCGCTGCATGACAGTTTCAAAAGCGGCGACACCTTGCACGAAGATTTCTTCGTCGAGGAGTACGCCCTCGACCTCGCGATCCACCATTACCGCAAACCGGTGCTGGCCCTGATGGACGGTTTTGTCCTCGGCGGCGGCATGGGCCTGGTGCAAGGCGCAGACTTGCGCGTGGTCACCGAAAAAAGCCGTCTGGCGATGCCGGAAGTCGGCATCGGCTACTTCCCTGACGTCGGTGGCAGCTACTTCCTGCCGCGTATTCCCGGTGAACTGGGGATCTACCTCGGCGTCAGCGGCGTACAGATTCGTGCCGCCGACGCGCTGTATTGCGGGCTGGCGGACTGGTATCTGGAAAGCGACAAGCTGGGCGCCCTGGACGAGAAACTTGACCAACTCCAATGGCACGACACGCCGCTCAAGGACCTGCAAGGCCTGCTGGCGAAATTCGCGGTGCAGCAACTGCCTGATGCGCCACTGGCGACGTTGCGTCCGGCCATCGACCACTTCTTCGCCCAACCCGATGTGCCGAGTATTGTGGAGCAACTGCGCCAGGTCACGATCGCCGACAGCCATGAATGGGCCGTCACCACCGCCAACCTGCTGGAAACCCGCTCGCCGCTGGCCATGGCCGTGACCCTGGAAATGCTCCGTCACGGACGCGAACTGCCCCTTGAGCAATGTTTCGCCCTTGAACTGCATCTGGACCGCCAGTGGTTCGAGCGCGGCGACCTGATCGAAGGCGTGCGCGCCTTGCTGATCGACAAAGACAAGACACCCC